>NZ_BAAACZ010000010.1:0-87657 GCF_039521975.1 Alkalibacillus silvisoli
TCCACACTTATTAAGAATTTGGAGAAGGGTGATTTATAAGCCCTTTTCCACCATGAAATCCGAATACCCATAATGATCACTCAAGTTACTCATCCTATTTTATTAAATTTCACGATCCCTTTTCACTTCAAAATTTGGTCTTGTTAAATAATCCATATACTTTACTCGCTCACCATCTAAATAGCTTTGATAACGTGTACGAATCGCTGAAGCTTCAATCCAGTCTAACACGTCATTCTTAGGTACCCATCTGCTGTCAGTTGTTTCTTCTGAAGTGGTTAGCTCACCACCAATCGGCTCACAAACGAAGTCAAACATAACTTTTGTTGGAACATCTGTCACACCATCATACCACTTATGAACACATGTATTTGAATAAACTCCCACTAAGCGAGAAACGACAACATCAATCCCACTTTCTTCTTTCACCTCTCGAATGACACCATCTTCAAGATTTTCACCTATTTCAACTTGGCCACCAGGAAAGACCCAGCCATCATGATGCTCTTTTACAAGAAGGATATTCCCCTCTTCATCTTCAACAATTCCACCGCAAGCAACTATATGTGTTGGAAAGGACATCTTATTACCTCCTAAATTTTGGTCTTAATATAGAGAATTCAACAAAAATCTACATTCCCCTTCCTAAAATTAGAAATTAAGACAAAACATTTTAAATTTTATGATATTATATGAGAAGCATTGAATGATAGGAGAGAACACATTGATTGATGTTACGAAGTTGAACTTAGAAAAGAACAGACGAATCATTTTAATATCAGATATTCATGGTAGTTTAGATTTATTCAAAAAACTATTAAATAAGGTTGATTATACAACTGACGATTACTTATTTATAAATGGTGATCTTTGTGAGAAAGGTGACAACAGTCTTGGCGTGATCCATTATGTAAAACAATTATCATCAAAGTCTGAGCGAGTATTCGTGACGAAAGGTAATTGTGATATTCTCCACCGTTATGTTTTTGAAGGTCACGAAGCCATTTTAGACTATATGAAAGACGGTAGAAAATCTATTCTTAATGAAATGCTAGAGGTGAATAATAAAACATTAGACGACTTCCACGACATAAACGATTTAGCTAATTATTATTATAAAAACTTTAAAGAAGAAGTTGATTGGTTAGATTCATTGCCTACAGCTTATGAAACAGAACAATCCATTATCATTCATGCAGGGTTAAATGAAACTTTGGAGCAAACTGATGAAAAGGCAGCATTAACTACTCCTTCTTTCTATGAAAAAGGACATTCAGAACAGAAAATAGTAATAGTAGGTCATTGGCCTGTATCTAATTATCGTATAAATGACATAAGTTCCAATAATCCAATGATAGACTATGATAAGAGAAGAATTGCCATCGATGGCGGCAATAAAATTAAAAGAGACGGTCAACTAAATGCTTTAATTATTGAAGATAACCATTTATCCCATAGATTCGTTGACTCATTATCCAACCAATCTTACATACAAAAAGATTACACGCCTAAACAACCAATTAAGGGAACAGTAAGTTATCCCCACTTTGAAGTATCTATTATTAAAGAAGAAGAAAACTTCACATTATGTAAAAATAATAGTCTTAATATAAAACAATGGATTAAAAATGAATATTTAAAAGATAGAAATGGGGACCAAGCTAAAACCAATGAAGTTAGTACTTCCATCCTTTCCGTTAACGCTAATGAGGAAGTATATATTTTAGATTACAGTTGTGAGGGGTATACGTTAATTAAAAAGGAAAACGGCGAAATTGGTTGGGTACCAAAGAGTTGTAAATAATTAATAAAGAGCATTAAATGACTGAGGATCATTTAATGCTCTTTTTAGTGATATTAATATTTTACGTCTTTTAATATCCGTTCAGCAGCTTTCATGGGAACATCAGCTTGAGCTATATCCGAGATTACTGCTACCCCATCTGCACCTGCATCAATAACTTGTGACGCATTATCGTGTTTAATCCCGCCAATTCCTACAATCGGTATGTCCGGTAGTTGTTCTCTAATCTCTTTAATGACGACAGGACTCCTTACTTCCTCGATATCGTCTTTCGTTGTCGTATTAAACATAGGCCCAACACCGATATAGTCTACACCTATTCGATGAGCCTCTAATGCTTCTTCAACATTGTGAGTTGAAACCCCAAATAATTGATGACTCTTAAGGGTATCTTTGATTTTTTTCATATCCCCATCTTCTTGGCCGATATGTAATCCGTCTGTGTCTAACTCTATTGCGAGTCCAAGGTCATCATTAACAATAAAAGGAACGTCATATTGATGACAGACTTCTTTAAGCTGAAGTCCTAACTCGATTTTTTCTTCACCTGTCTTAGAGCCTTCTCCTTTTTCTCGAAACTGAAAGAGAGTTACCCCTCCTTCGATAGCTTTCTCTAACGTCTCAACGGGGTCATGCTTACAATTTTGACTGCCCATAACAAGATATAATGATAATTGTTGCTTTAAGTCAATTGGTTGTTTGATCATACTTTTACTCTCCTATTTTGATAAGCCCAATGATTAGTTGGACCATGGCCTGAACCAATGTGTAAATCATCTTCAATCGCAGCTTGAATATAAGCTCTAGCAACACGAATCGCATCTAAAAAACTCATACCTTTAGCCAAATCAGCAGCAATCGCAGCAGCGAATGTACACCCGGTACCATGTGTATTCTCGGTGTATTGTCGTTCATTTAATAGTTGGGTAAACGTTTCTCCATCATAAATTATATCAATAACTTCTTTCTCTTCCCCATGCCCACCTTTAATAACTACACATTGTGCACCTAATTCGTGTAAATGTTTAGCCGCTTCTTTTCGGTCGGCAATCGTGTTCAGCGTTAATCCTGTAATCGCCTCAGCTTCTGGAATGTTAGGCGTTATAACTGTTGCGAGTGGAATTAAATGCTCTTTAACCGCTTCAATCGCTTCATCTTGCAATAGCTTAGCGCCACCTTTAGCAATCATTACTGGATCAATGACGACATTGTTGATCTCGTATTGTTTAACTTTACTAGCAACTGCTTCAATAATTTCAGCACTAAACAACATGCCCGTTTTTAATGCATCAGGTTTTAAATCTGCTCCAATTGCATCTAACTGCTCTTCTACTTGACTAACCGTTAGAGGATAAACGCCGTGTACATCTAATGTATTTTGCGCTGTTACAGCTGTTAATACAGACATGCCATATGCTTTTAACTCTTGGAATGTTTTTAAATCTGCCTGAATTCCAGCTCCACCACCAGAATCAGAACCTGCAATTGTTAATACTTTCGCTACTGTCACATCTTCTCCCCCTCACTACCCTAATAATTGGTGATAAATCTTCTTCGCTTCAACGATGTCTTTCATACCATGAATCAATACGCGTCCATCTTTAAAGAAAACAACGCGCCTGTTTTCAAAATGATAAGAAACTAAAAATGGATTTTGATCGACTTGCCCACCTTGCTTTTTGAGCTGTGAAACTAATTCAGTTAAATCCCGCTCAACCTTCTGAGGTGGGCGAATCTGTACCGTATTACGCCCACATAAGACGGCTGTTTTCGTTTGGTTTTCATATGATAAATATGGATAGGTTGGTGACTCTCCGCATGATGGACAATGCTGCTTTTTCAACTGACTAACGTCAATTGAAGTCTGTTCATTTTTCCATAAATCAAATGAAACGAGCTTGCGACGAACCGCTTCAACATCTTCTACTAAAATTTTCAACGCTTCAGTAGATTGATAAGCAACGACCATTTGAACTGCTGGTGCAATAACACCGACCGTATCACATGTCGCACCACCAAGTGGAATCGTTTCCAGTAAACAATTCAAACAAGGTGTTTCATCAGGTAAGATCGTAAAACTTAGCCCATAACTACTGACACACCCACCATAAATCCATGGAATTTTATATTTTTGCGCAATATCATTAATTAGAAAACGAATATCAAAGTTGTCAGTCGCATCAATTATTAAGTCAGCATCTTGAACGAGTGAGTCAATTTCTTCAACTGTTACATCCATGATTTTCGCATTAACCTCAACTTCCGGATTAATAGCTTTAAGACGCTTTTCTGCTGCGACTGCTTTAGGAATACGCCAAACAGCATCTTGTTCAGTATAAAGCTGTTGTCTTTGTAAATTACTTGTCTCAACATAATCACGATCAACAATCGTTAAATGACCAACACCAGCCCTCGTTAAAATTTCAGCATTACCTGTCCCTAAAGCACCTGCACCAATAATACAGACGTGCTTTACATTCAATTTTTGCTGCCCATATACACCAATTCCATCAAATAATATTTGCCTAGAGTAACGTTCATTCATGAGCTAGCCTCCTTCAATCAACCACCACCAACAAAGTGAACGAGCTCCACTCGATCACCATCTTGCACCGTTGTTTCATCGTGTTGACTTGAATCAACAATATTAGCATTTAATTCAACAATGATTTTTTTATCAGCTAGTTCGAATTGATTTAGCAAGTCAGAAACTGTCTGAATCTCATTCGACAATTCACGCTGTTCGCCATTAACGTGAATAACCATCATAGGACACCTCCTAAATAACATTTTACTTCTTCTTTTGGATTTTCTGCCTCTATTAATCCTGACATGACAGCAATCCCTTTTGCTCCACAATTCATAACCCCTTCTACTCTTTCGGGTGTTATGCCACCAATTGCGATAACTGGAATTTCAATAGATTGAACAAGCTTTTGTAATTGTTCTAAACCACGTGGCTTTAATCCAGGTTTTGAATTTGTTCTATAAATATGACCGAAAATTATATAGTTAGCACCTTCGTCTTCTGCTTTTTTCGCTTCTTCTAATGAGTGAACAGATTGACCAATTAGAAGGTTAGGATGCGCTTCTCGAACAGAAGCCACACCCTCGCTATGGGTAGTGAGCTGGATACCCTTAACTTCCATACGAACAGCCACTTCTACCCGGTCATTTATAATTAATTTATCTTTTAGGATTCCTACCTTTGTTAATTCATTAATCCAAGTTAACAACTCTTCATCTGTTCTATGCTTTTCTCTTAAATGAATGTAGCTTACATAAGCCTGAACTGTCTGAGCTACCCTTGAAAAGCTCTCTAACGACTGCTTACCATTTGAAATAAGGTGGATTTCTCTCACTTAAATCAACTGCCAATCTTTCATAACAGGTTGATAACCATGTTTCCTTAACACACCTTTAACCTCATCCACAGAACGCTCATCTGATATTTCAAATTGGCTTTGTGTATTATCAGGTTCTGTATAACCACCAACGACAGTTGAAGATGCTGCAGACATTTTCGTCGGTCCAAGAGGTAAAATTTGCTCACGGAACTCTGGGCGCTCTCTTGTCGAAACAGTAATGCCAGAATGTGGTTGAAATATACGATAAGCTAGCATCGCTTGAACTAAGTTCTTGTCTGTAACTTCTACTTTGGGCTGGAAACTACCTGCATTTGGCTGAATACGCGGAAATGAAACGCCTACTTCTACGTCTAAATACTTCTGCTGCAGGTATTGTGCGTGAAGTCCAGTGATATAACTTTCACGCCGCCAATCATTAAGGCCAAGTAAAGCTGCAATACTAATAGAACGCATACCCGCTTCACAACCCCGTTCTGGTGTATCTAATCGATACTTAAAGAAACGCTTAGGTCCTTTTGTGTGTAACTCTCTATAAATCTCTTCATCATAGACTTCTTGATAGACTGTTAAATTATCAATTCCACTATCGACTAATTCCTTATATTGATCCGTATCCATCGGCTGAATCTCTAACCCCACCGACGAAAAGTATTTCTTTAGCACCTTCATGCATTGCTTAATATATTTCACAGATGAATGCATCATCGATTCACCAGAAAGGATAATAATATGCTCAATCCCCATATCTCGAATAGCTTTAGCTTCCTCTTCCACTTCTGTCATCGTTAATATCCGGCGCGGGAAATCATTATCCACACTGAAACTGCAGTATTTACACGTATTAACACAGTAATCAGACACATAAAGCGGTAAAAAGAGTTGCATCGTATTACCAAAATGTTGAATTGTCAGCTGATGGGCTTTTTGTGCCATTTCTTCTAAGTAGTCGGAAGCTTTCGGTGATAATAACGCAAAGTAATCTTCCTCAGTAATTCGTTCTTTTTGCAGTGCCCGCTCTACATCATGGTGCGATACATTTTCCATCATGTTCTCTAACGGGAGGTGATTGACTTCCTCTAGTACATTATAAAAACTCATGTTAACCATCCTTTTTTACGAGTGTAAAAATCCTGTTAATGGAGATGAAGCACTAGCTTTTGCCTTCGTTGCTCCAAGCCCTGCTAAAAACCCTGAACGACCCGCCTTAACAGCTAGGTCGAAAGCTTGAGCCATTGCCACGGGATCTTTTGCTGTAGCAATCGCGGTATTAACTAGGACTGCATCTGCTCCCATCTCCATTGCCTCTGCTGCTTCAGATGGGCGTCCAATTCCGGCATCAACGACTATTGGAACATTAATTTCGTCAATCATTATTTGAATAATTTCTTTCATTTGAATGCCACGATTCGAACCAATTGGTGAACCAAGAGGCATAACCGTTGCAGCCCCAGCCTCTTCAAGTCGCTTGCCTGCCATTAAGTCAGGACTCATATACGGAAGAACGACAAAACCTTCTTCAACTAATGCCTCAGTCGCCTTTATTGTCTCTTCGTTGTCTGGCAGCAAATACTTACTATCTGAGATGACCTCGATTTTAATCCAGTTGCCCATACCAGCTGCTTTTGATAAACGAGCAATTCTAATTGCTTCCTCTGCTGTACGAGCACCAGATGTGTTAGGCATTAACGTCATATAATCTGGAATATCATTTAAAATATACTGATCATCCCCACCGAGATCAACACGTCTTACTGCTACTGTAACGACCTCTGACTGGGATTCTTCTAACGCCTCTTTCATCTTGTTATGATCAGCAAATTTTCCAGTCCCAACAAACAAACGACTATTTAATTCTTTTCCTGCAATGACTAATGAATCTTGCATCATACATTCCCCCATTCGTTAGTACATCATATTAAGCTTAAGGATTTTATAATCCTAAGATTTTAGTTTTTCAGCTTGTGCTGGCCACTCTTCTAAGGTATATGCCATTTCCCAGAAAGCTAATTCATACTGACAGCTAATCGTGAAATGCTCCTTCATTCTTTCACGATCAATCTCTGTAACCGCTTCCGCTATTTCGTCTAATCGGTTAATTTGTTCATCAACTAACTTCTTAAACCAGTCACCACCATAAGCCGCAATCCACTCTTGATAAATCGGCTCATCAGGATTGTAGTTTTGTAGCTTTTCTCCAATCTCTTGATAGATCCAATAACAAGGTAGAATAGCTGCAATGACATCACCTAAGTGACCTTGATAAGCGGCACGATATAGGTGAGATGTGTAAGCATAAGCTGTTGGTGATGGCTTGAAGTTCGCATGCTCCTCTTCTGTAATGTTTAATCTTTCTGAGAAATTACGATGAAGCTCTAACTCGGCCTCATAAGTACCTTGAGCATGAGCAGCCATTCGACTCGTTGTGTAGAAGTCGGAAGCTTTCGTACCACCTAAAGATTGAATTCTAGCAAAATGAGATAAGTAATAAGCATCTTGCATGACATAATAACGGAAGCACTTAATGGGTAAGGTCCCATCACCAATCCCTTTTATAAAAGGATGATTAAAATTCGCCTCCCAAATGTGATCTGTTTCCTTTCTTAGTACTTCTGAAAATTTCATACCAATCCCTCCAAGAAATAATTTGAATTTATTTTAAATAAAATAAAAACCACTTTCTTAGACCATGCATAAGAAAGTGGTTGACTTGGAAGGATATGGACTTATTTATAAATCATCCGATATAATCCGAGCAACTACACTTCCCTACGCTGGTACCAACCAGATCAGGTTCAAAGGGTCGGATTACTCCTCTCAGCCATTTAAAATGGCACCCCTAGCTTTGTTACTTTAATTATTTATTAAGCTGTTAAATTAATATTAACAAATTTCAGTTATTATGTTAACCATTTTTTATTATGTCATAATTAGTGATACAATTATATACAATAACTTAGGCACTTTAGAGGGGCGCTCTTACATTGACGCTTTCGCTCTTATATCAAGGTTTTCGCTCATTTACAAAAAAGTTCGCCCAATTGTGTTCTTCACTCAACACAATACAACAGCCCAAAATACAAGCATCATTCTATAACGAAGCCTATTTTTAACGCTCTGTTAAAGTCCGTTGTTGTTATTGTGATTCGCTTTCGGTGGACGCTTTCCGCGGGCACAGCTCGAGCCTCCTCGGCAGGAAAACACTGCCTGTGGGGTCTCGAGACTCGTGCTATTCCCGCAGGAGTCGCCACCTTCGCTCATCACAATACAACAACTTAGAGCAACCTTTTAAATAATCAACACCAAACTCTAACAGAGCCATTTTTAAAGGAGTCAGGTCATGAACGATTATAATAAACAAGATCAATCCGTTGTAACATTAGTTCAAGATAACGATCAATTTCTACTAATCTATCAATATCGAAAACCAATTGATTCTTTCATCGTGCAATTACCTGGTGGAGGTGTTGAACAAGGTGAAGACCTAGAACAGGCCGCTAGACGAGAACTTCTAGAAGAAACAGGATACAGGTGCGGAAGCCTTCAATACCTTGGCCAAATGCATCCAGCCCCGTGGTTAGAGAATGAAATCACTCACGTCTTTTATACAAAAGAACTTCAAGAACAAGCTACACAACAACTTGAGTCCCACGAATATATTGAAGTGTTTAAAATACCTGTAGAAAAATGTTTGCATCAAATTAAAGACTCTGAAATCACTGATCCTGAAGTTTGTTATGCTGTATTGCATTTATTATTAAAAGGCGAGTTAAACTTGAAATAACAAAACTCTTGATATTTATGTAAAGTATGGTAAGTTGATAGAAATGTTATATATACTTGGGGGGTATTATGGATTTGATTGAAGTCTTGCTAATCATACTAAGTGTGGTTATATTTATGGAAGTAATAAGTATGCTTTTAAGGAAAGCATTGAAGGTTGAAAAAGTTAAAACAGGCTTTAGATACTATAAAATCAATGAATTACACGGTAAAGTGAGTTGGGGATTAAGAATTTTAAATTTAGTTTCCTTTATCATCATCTTTTTCTATTTTTCAAATACACCGAATCCTCAGTTTTACATATTAATTGGAATAATAGTTGGCTTATCAATTATTGAAATAGTCGTTAATGCATTTTTCGAGTGGAAGCATTCCTCTACTCCCAGGCGGGCAATTGTTTCTATGGGAGAAGCGTTCATCATTTTGATTGCCGTTGCAGTTGTAATACAATTCGATCTACTTAACCCCGTTATCAATAGCTAAAAGTGAGATAGATCACCTAACCTTTAGCTATTGGTAAATTCAATATCCACTGTTCGCCAATCGGACCATCTATTCTTCTTCCTGTGTCTTGAAAACCTACATTTGAATATAATTTTTGTGCTGCGATATTTTTATGATTAACGGCTAGTACCATTTCATTACAATCCGGAAATTCTGAAGAAACAAACCCCGCTAATAATTGCATAGCTTTTAGTGCATACCCCTTCCCTTGGTCTTTCTCATTAATCGATAACGAAGTCAAAAGCATCGCATTCGGATTGTCAGTAAAGCTATTAACACGCTCTGTTTCATGTAGTAAGAAAAAGCCAACTGCATCGTTACCAGCTAATATAACGATTCGATACTGCCCTTTATCAACTGTTTCGAAAGCATGAGGAAGACTGGTGAATTTAGCCTGTTCTTCTGGTAAATAAAATTGATTCAATGCATCTAAGTGTTGTTCTGAATAATGTGTTAAAGAGATACTCAATTTTCAAGGCCCCCTTAAATCCTCTATAATCTATTTTACCATAGACACTAAAAAGCTCAGGGAGTACTCCCCTGAGCTTTAAGTGCCACAAAATGTCATATAATCATCATCTGAATCATCTGGCTTAGTATATTCCAACTGATCTTTAGTATAAGCATATGGTTTAGAAAGAACGCGCAATAGGTTCTCCACTACCGTTAAATCACCATCTTTTTCAGCCGCTTCTAACGCTTCTTCAACCCGGTGATTACGAGGAATGACAGATGGATTATGCTTTTTCATTAATTCAAGTGATTTCTCTTTTGTTTCTTCTTGTCTGTTTAACCGTTCTTGCCATTTTTGATACCACTGTGTAAATCCTTCTGTTTGAAACAGTTTAAGCTCATCAAATTCTTCAAGGGTTAGACCTCTGAACGTATTAGTAAAATCAGCCTCGTGTTCCTTCATTAGACTTAATAATTCATCGATTAACGTTTCATCTCCATCTTCGCTATTAAATATACCAAGCTTAGCGCGCATACCCTCTAACCAATCATCACGATAATAATCAATAAATTGATGGACAATTTCCTCAGCTTTCTTTACAGCTTCATCCTCATCTTCATCAATTAAAGGAAGTAAACTCTCAGCCAACCGCGCTAAGTTCCACATCGCAATTCTTGGCTGATTACCATATTTATAACGACCTTGTTCATCAATTGAACTAAAAACAGTCTCAGGGTCATAAGCATTCATAAAGGCACAAGGCCCATAATCAATTGTTTCACCACTAATCGTCATATTATCTGTATTCATCACACCATGAATAAAGCCAACTAACTGCCATTGACTAACAGCTTTCGCTTGTCGTTTCATCACTTCTTCTAATAAGAAAATATAGCGGTTTTCTACCTCTTCATAACCTGAATAATGACGTTCTAATGCATAATCAGCCAACTCACGTAAATCGTCTGTCGTTCCAAACTGACGGGCATATTGAAACGTTCCAACACGTAAATGACTATCTGCTACACGCGTTAGAATAGCACCTGGTTTGACCGTCTCACGCTTAACAGCCTCACCCGTAACCACTACAGCTAAGCTTCGGTTTGAAGGTACACCTAACGCATACATCGCTTCACTAATGACATATTCCCTTAACATAGGTCCAAGTACAGCACGACCATCTCCTCGTCTTGAATAAGGCGTCTGCCCAGAACCCTTTAACTGAACATCATAGCGTTTTCCATCAGGCGCCACTTGTTCACCTAATAAATGCGCTCGACCATCACCAAGCATTGTAAAGTGGCCAAATTGGTGACCAGCATAAGCCTGTGCTATAGGTGTAGAGTTTTCAGGTAATTTATTCCCTGAGAAAATATTCAAACCCTCTTCAGACTGTAGTGCCTGTCGATCAAGCCCTAATGAATTAGCCAAACTACCATTTAAAAAGACTATTTGCAAAGCTTCCACTGGCGTTGGCTTAACATGACTATAAAACAGTTCAGGTAACTGAGTATAAGTATGTTCTAAGTTCCATCCCATTCCTGTCATCGTATCCCTACTTTTTTGCTTTGTTAATTTTATATAAACATACTGCCACTTTTATTGTCTACTACAACCCATCGTTTATACTTCCATCAACTATAGACACTTTTCACAAAAAATGATTTAGAAAAACAATTAATCCAACAATTTGACACACCTTGCGTTATAAAGAACATTTTTTGATAATAAAATGTTAAATAAAGCACAAGTTTTGTATACAATATGTTTGAGTTCTAAACTTTTTTCAATAAATTTGATAAAAAGACTAGTAATTATACTAACATTGTGTATACTATAATTTGGGGAAAAAATGTTTCAGTAAAGAAATACTTACTACATAGAGATATACGCTTTTTTTTTTAGGATCAAATTTAGGGGGAGAAACCATTGGCAATTTTAGATGATTCAGCTTTAATCGACGCTTACAGGGAGGCGATCGAGATCAACCTTTCTAAGGACTTTATTCAATTACTAGAGAGAGAGTTAAACTATAGAGGTTTTAACCTCACAGACATTAACCCTAAATATCACTAAACCTCATGAACAGAGAGCTAGGCTAGTCCAAGCTCTTTTTTTTTATTGCACATTCACTACTTTTTACCCATTTTTAAATTACTGGTTTCAATTTTTCTAATAGGGGTATCTAATGAATATAAACATACAGTTAAAGACTGTATTCCCCTTTTTCCCATATAGGAAAAAAGCGAGAGAGTTCACCAATTAGAACCTTCTCGCTTTCTTTTTTGTCATACACTTATTGCTTTTTTACTGGAATCCAAATCTCGCTTTTGAAGTTAGGTGATGATAAATCCATCCCTTCATTCCATAAAATCTCTGGACCTTCAACTTGTTCATAATTGGCTGTTGGAAACCATTCAGAATATATCCTTCCCCAAACATCTTGTAATGCTTTAGGAAATTGCCCTTCTGCTTTAAACACAGCCCAGCTAGACTTTTGTACCGTTAACGCTGAAAATGAAGTACTAATATCCCTCGTTGTAGCAACCCCTATATAATGATCAAGTTCACCCTTCTCCTCCATTCGTCCTTCAGAAAAGTTGGTTGATGCACTAATTAACCCGCGAGGCTCAATATTCGATAAGCCTTTGAGCTCATTAATCATTTCTTCATCAAGACTTTCCCACATTGAAGCAATCTCTGGATTAACTCCTTCAAAAATAATAGGAACTCTCTTTTTCAGTCCGACAATGTTAAACTCTTCTTTCTCAACAATTCTGTATTCCATCTCATTCCCTCCTACTATTGATAATTGAAGGTTCATTGGTGGATAAGCTTTAAGAGAATGACCATTCACCCTAGCTTCTGTTGGTGTTAAACCATGTAACTTTTGAAAAGCTCTTGCGAAAGAATCAGATGAGTTATAGCCATACTTAAAAGCAATGTCAATCACCCGCAAATCACTATTCGACAGTTCAAATGCCGCCAAACTTAACCGTCTGCGTCGAATATATTCAGACAATGGAATGCCTGATAGAGAAGAAAACATTTTCTTAAAGTGATACTCTGAACAAAGCGTAACCCGTTCCAACTCTGTAAAATTAATTTCCTCCATAAGATGACGATCGACATATTTGATCCCTTCATTCATTCTATTAATAAAGCCCACACAATCCCTCCTCACCTAATACAATAACAGGAGCTCGCATGTTCAACCCGACAATCCTTGGTCATTTATTGTCGGGTCGAATTAGTACTATTAAAGCCTTGCCTCGATTCATTATAATATAAGTAGCTAACATCTTCTTAATAATGGTTCAGTGAGTCCTCTAAGAAGTGAACATAACTAAAATCCAAACAATGGAGGAATTTAAAATTCTAATAGCCCGTTGCGATTAAATGTCCCAATGTAATGATAAAATTTATATATTTGTATTCGGCTGTACAATAATATTTTTAATATCATTAAATAATTATGGTTATTGAACGATATAAAGGGTATATATAAATAGTAAAAAAGAATCAGGAGGAGAGCCTAGTGGAGATATTAGATAACTCTACGCTTATAAACACTTATAAAAGAGCTGTTGAAATCAAATTAAGCCAAGAATTTATATATTTACTGGAAAAAGAAATAAAATATAGAGGTTTGAACTTTTAGCTGTTTCAGCCAAAGAGCGCTAACAGTTCCAATTTTTATAAGTTAAGGCGAGCGGGAGCCCCACTCGTCTTAACTTTTCTATTCAATACTTTTGTAGCCACTTATTTGTGTTTGTTAATGTTTGATTCAATCGCAAATTCAGGCAAGATCAACTTAGTAAGTGCAACGAATTCAACCACTTTATTTAACTTTTACTTAACCTCTATTATTTGAACACCAAAAAGCATAAACGACACCAGCAACCAAATTAGGGTCAAAATGATGATCACCTGGTTCAAAATCAATGACATATTGACGATTAGTTATAAACCCTTGTGCCTTAGTTTTCCCTACTTCATTTTCATCAAGGAAAATAGTACCTTCTGGCTTCAGACTCCAACTAGCTTCTATAGATAATGTAATAGTTTCATCAAAATGATAGTCGACTCGATGTTTTTCTTTCAACCCTTTTGCACTCGTTATCGTTGTCAGCAAACGATTATTTTCGGTCACATCCCAATGATAACCTTCACGAATTGAGAATGATTGTTGTGTAATGTCATAAGTTTGACCTGATCCGATTACCTCAATATTTACATCATACTGAAGGTTGGATGAAGGTCTTTCTTTAGGAGGGCGAGCCCAGCGTCTCATTTTACCAGTTGGGTAATTACCTTGTTTTATATTTAAAAACTTAGTCGTTCCAAAAAAAGGGCGATCAAATGTCAAATTCATTATGATTCCTCCATCAAACTATAATAACTTCATCTCCCAATTTTCATCATAGAAGAATTCACTTAAACTATTAGACTCAAATACTTCAACCATACTTTCAAAATCATTGGCCAACTGATAATTCTTTAACTCGTCCTTTTTAATCCAGAACACATCACCCTCTTCTGATGATGTTACCTCACCTTCGAATTGATCAGTTTTGTAAAACAGGACTAGATAACGGTCCGCACCTTTAGGTTTAAACTGCTTAACGCCACAAAGTGTTGGCGTTTTAATGATTAGACCCGTTTCCTCATAAACCTCTCGAATAACCGAATCAAAAAAGGATTCACCATTTTCGATATGACCACCTGGAAATGTAATGCCTGGCCAGTCTTTATTCAAACGTTCTTGAACTAATATGTAATCACCATCATACACCATACACATATTCGTTAAAATTATATTTTCACTTTTTCCCATCTCACCCTACACCACTTTCTTCTAAATCTATCTTACATAATTTATCCAATTTCATGTTATCACACTTTACTGTGAAAACACGAAATTGGATTGGCAACAAGGTCATTAAACATTATAATTAGTTCTTTATTTTAAGAGAGTGAAAGACTTAATGTGAGAATCAATTTTTTACCTTAATTTATCAGCAATAATGTTAGCAGCCTTTTTAGGCACAAGTCGGTATAAGCGGTCCATCATTTTTGAGTCTTTTCCAGCTAGAACACGGTATTTGTCATCTTCCATTCCACTAACAATTATTTCTGCTGCTTCTTCTGGAGTTAGTAGTTTGTGTGACTGTCCTTCATCGTCACCACTTGATTCTCTTGTGCCCTCTGCATTAGAGTTCTCCATAATATTCGTCCCTACTCCACCTGGGAAAACGACTGTTACATTAACATTTGTATCCTTTAACTCAGAATGTAATCCTTCTGTTAGAAGTTTCACCGCTGCTTTGGACGCTCCATAAATGGTTTGTCCTGGCACAGGCAAAAAACCACCCATACTTGATACATTCGTAATGTGCGCTTCTGGTCTTTCTAAGAAATATGGCAAGAAAGACTTTGTCATATATAGTGTCCCATTGAAGTTAACATTCATGACTAAATCAATTTTTTCATAATCTAAGTCTTCTACATCAACAAAAGGCTGAATAATACCAGCATTATTAATAATGCCGTCTACTTTGCCATGGTGGTCAATCACTTCACTAGGTAGAGACTCGACTGCCTCACGATCTGTTATATCAACAACATGTGTTGATAGATAATCACGATGTTCACCTGAATGGTTCACCGTCTCCTCTAACCCGCCACTATTAACATCAACAGCGGCAACAGAAGCTCCTTTATTTAATAGATTTAATACGAGTTCTCGGCCAATGCCATTTCCTCCACCTGTCACAACAATCACTTTGTCCCTAACTTTCATGTAACTTCTCTCCCTTTATAAAATGATTTTTTACTAAGTGTTCATTAATCCATGCTAAAATAAAGCTGTAAACTTTTATTAAGAATCCCCACACTTTTATTATACATTTGTATAATAAAAGTGTCATCAAATATACTTAAATATAAAATGATTCAAAACAGCTAAGGAGATAAGATTAAAATGAAACGGGATTTAAGGGTTGTAAAAACAAAACAAAACTTAAAAATTGCTTTACTTGAACTTTTAAAAGAAAAACCATTAGAGGATATTACCGTTACAGAACTATGTAGGAATTCAAAGATAACGAGACGAACCTTCTATCTTCACTATAACAATGTTCCACATTACTTCGAGGAATTTATAGACCATCTCTTACTAGAACTTGAAGACGCCATAACTAAAACAACTCAAGACAGAATCGAAAACAAAGATCAACTTGAGCCAAAAATGATCAATCTATTTGAACATGTGTATGAAAATAAAGAAATTTATAGTTTTATTTTTAGTAGTAGCTCGAAATTTTCTTATTATGAAATGTTTCTTAACAAAATTAAGTTATTGGTTAAATATTCAATGAAGTCACGTAATTTACAACAAGAGAAGATTGATTTCAAAGTTTCTTTTTATGCTAATGCGATTTTAGGGTTGGTATTAGAGTGGTATTATGAAGGGTTTCAAACGTCTACTGACGATATGAACCAAGCATTGATCAGAGAACTAACTAATAATTAAACCAGCTAACTCTAGTTAGCTGGTTTTCCTCACCTTAACAAAGAACGGTTTTTCCGGTGTTCTTTCCTAGCAGGTGCTGTATCATATAACCTTTTTTCCTCTTCTGATTCTGGAACAACTCTTGGTACTGGAATAGGTTTTCCGTACTGATCGACTGCGACCATAGTAAGGAAAGATTCTGTTGTTAGTTCTTTCTTCCTTTGTAGTAAATCATCAGCATATACTTTGACGAACACTTCCATCGATGAACGACCTGTCCTAGTTACAAACGCTTCTAAAGTTAAAGCATCTCCTACTTTTGCAGATGACAGGAAATCTACTGAATCAATAGAAGCTGTCACAACTGCAGCGTTAGAGTGCTTCATTGCTGTTAAAGCAGCAATTTCATCGATAAATGCTAACACCTTGCCACCGAATATTGTATCTAAATGATTCGTATCAGGTGGAAGGACTAGTTTTGTCTGTTTCATTTTCGAATAACTAACCGGTAATGGTTCCAATCTATTAACCTCCCATACTATTAATAATGAAAAGGCCAAACTAATTATGGAACCACACCATAACTCGAAACATAGTCAACCATGACGTAACACCCTCCTATCTCCCGTAGGAATTCATGTTCTTCCTTATGACAGGTCTCCTGGCTCAGATTCATCAACACATAGTCCTTCCCATTCACATGAACAGTGGATAATCTATATGTCTCCTCATCACAGTGGCGGGACCGCGTTGGACTTACACCAACCTTCCCTTTTAAGCTTTTCACAAGCACCATAAGGCATATTTAATTTTGTCTGAGAATGATCAATTCTCTTCCAATAATATCTCTCAACCGATCGATAATGTCAATTCATAAGACAAGCTAACTAACGGTCGGTAGTCAATCGTTGCTAAAAAAAAGTATTAATCCCGAATTCGGTTAATACACCTAATAGAACCCCATATAAAGTAATACTAATAGCAGATGAAAAGAACAACTTCCCACGTTCCATTCCGAATAATTTTCCTAGAACAGCAACTGCCCAAGCACCAACAATAGGGGTTGCTATTAATACAAACATAAAACTACCTTTTCTAATGTTATGACTGAAGCGAGAATGTGATAGCTTATCAAAATATTTATTGATTCTTTTAACCTTTGATAATTGATCATAGAAGAAGACAATGATTGGAATCGCTAAAAAGTTACCCAAGCTCGCCCATACTACCGCTGACCCCATGTCTAACCCCATAGCCATCGCACCTGGTATAGCAAGATATATTTCAAATAATGGAAAAAAACCCATAAACCAAGCACTAAAACTTAGCCAAATGTACTCTAGCATATTTATCTTTCCTCTCCACCATGTTATGATAAGATAGACAACCTAACGAACGGTAGGTTTTTGCCCATTAATTCTAACACAGCTTTAAAACAAAGAAAAGGATGACTTTCATGAATACGAAAGAACAAATTATTAATACTAGCATCCAGCTATTTTCAGATTACGGTTATGAAGCCACAACTATGACGAAAATAGCCGATGACGTTGGAATTAAAAAACCATCAATATATGCTCACTTTAAAAATAAAGAAGCGATTTTTCATCATACAGTTGAACAGGTGGCTAAGGAGTATATCGATTTTGTATTTTCGACGGTCAATCAAATTCAAGACCAGTCAGCTGAGCGAATACTTTATAGTGTATTAAATCAAATTTACACAAATGAATACCAAATCGAATTTTTAGGTGAATTCTTTTATCGATTTGTTCTCTTCACACCACCTGAGATCGAAGGACAAGTTAAACCTATTCTTCAAGCAAGTGAAGAACAACTCGAAAATACATTTTTACAAATTATTGAAAAAGGAAAAACAAACCATGAAATTGACCCAGCACTATCCAGTCAAACCATACTAAGACATTACCTCTTTATCTTAAATAACTTAGATGTAGATTTGCGTTATTATTCACTATCAAGCATGGCATTAGAGAATCATTTAAATGATATTTGGAAAGTGTTCTGGAGAGGGATTAAGAAATAAAGAGTTTGAGACAAAAGGTTGAAGGGCTGCTAAAATACGGAACATTAGTAGCCTTGTGTAACAATGATCAGTTACCTGTGAGGATATTTTATCAGCGCTTGGAAATTTTTATAGGCGTTCAGGTAGATTTATCAGCGTTCGACCAACTTTTATCAGCGTTCAGGTAGATTTATCAGCGTTCGGAGTCTTTTGGGTGTAGCGACCTCAATTATATACCCAATAATGTAGCGAAAAATAAGACAACAAGTTTAGTCAATATTATTCCTCCTGGTTAACACCTAGATAGATAGTTACTCAGATTTAGAACTTGGAAAAATAGTATACGACCAAGAGTAAATAAAATCAATGACAAAGATTATAGTCCAAACCATGCCAATACTATACAACGTCTCACTCGGGTACGGTGAATCTTCATAATTTCCTGCTTCAAACCAAGATAAGTCTGTTAGATAACTTCTCATTTCTTCAAAACTATCTGTTCCAAGTGACCAAAAAATACCTTGAACAACTACAAAGATAGTTAAATGAATCATAGCACTTCTACGATTGACTTTAGCAATGTATTTAGGATCTTTCTGGCGATTCATAATCTCATAATCTTTCTCTGTCAACATCTCAACTTCGCGCCAAGAGCCAAATTTCTTACGCATCCAGCGGTCTAACTTACGAAAATCATTAATACCAAAAGTTAGCGCATAGATCACAAAGATTAAAACGACTAGTTGAAAGGTTTGGAATTCTCCTGTTTCTTGGTAAATGACTACCCCTAAGATAGCCTCGATGATTAATAAAACAATAAATAATAAAATAAATAATAAGCTACTCTGCTTATGACCAAGGTAATAACGAAAAACGCCAAATAACAACAAAGCAACTAAAGATAAAACCTCTAATGAAATAAAAATTTCCCACTGGTACTCTATTAATAAATTCATAATAAGTCCTCCAACAGAAATTCATGCTCTTAGCTTTTGATAATATCAGTATAGCATATAATAATTTAAGATAGGATATCCCTTTTGATGTAAAATATCTCACATATCTGTGCACAAAATGTGGGGAATTAAATTGAATGAATTGGTATTCTCTAGTTAATGGGAGGTTGATGACATGGATTTATTGAAACAAATGAATGATGCGTTAGATTATATTGAAGACAACTTAGATGAAGCAATTGACTTTAACCAAGTCGCTTTAATAGCTCAATGTTCTGAATATCACTTTAAACGAATGTTTTCATTTTTAGCAGGGATTCCTTTATCCGAATACATTCGTAGAAGACGGATGACACTAGCTGCGATGGAACTAAAGAGTAATGAGATTAAAATAATTGATGTTGCCATGAAGTATGGCTACTCATCACCGAACTCATTCGCCCGAGCCTTTCAGCAAGTCCATGGACTTATGCCATCTGAACTTAAAGAACAGAGCACCTCGTTAAAATCTTATCCTAAATTGACCTTCCAACTAACTGTTAGAGGAGTAGATGAAATGAATGTACGCATTATCGAAAAAAATTCCTTTTCAATTACTGGAATTAAACAAAGGATGAGAGTGATTGACAATGATGTTGACCCTGAAGTTGTAAAGCTTTGGGAAACGATGTCTGAAGAGACTATTAATGAATTAGCAAACCTTTCTGACTTAGAACCACCTGGGATTTTACATGTGTTAACAGATTACACCAGTGAGGGCGAAGATGAAGGAGAGATCGACTATTATTTTGGTGTTGCAACAACCCAAAACACCCCTGACTCATTTACACGACTAGAAGTTCCTGCAAACACATGGGCGATTTTTGAAGTAGAAGGTGAATGGGAAGCTATTGAAGATACTTGGCAACGAATTTATAGTGAATGGTTCCCATCATCAAAATATGAGCACGCCGAAGCACCTGAGATTGTCAGTAGTCAAGATCAAATTAGTGAGATTTGGATTCCAGTTCGTAAAGCGTAAAAAAAAGCAAGAGGCTCAAACTCACGACCGAGAGGCTCATACTTCAAGTCGAGAGGCTCAAACCCGCGACCAAGAGGCTCATACTTCAAGTCAAGAGGCTCAAACCCGCGACCGAGAGGCTCAAACTTCGAGTCGTGGGTTTTTTAATATTATTTATTCGCAATGATAAACACACCGCCACAATGTGAAATTTGCTTATAAATGACGATGCAATCAGCTTCTAAAGATGAAGCCAATTCTTCATTTACAAAATAATATTCATCTTCGTCCCATTTGTCTCTATTGTCTTCATAACAGACCTCAAGATCCGCGCGTGTCTCAAATGAGATATCACCAATTAACACTTTACCATTTTCATTTAATATTGACCGTAACTGCTTTATAAACGAAACCTTATCTTGATCTGATAAGTGATGCAAAGTATAAGTACTTATAATGAAATCATACTTATTCTCCACCATTTTAGGAGGTAACCCATCTGAAATATCCCACTCTACTAAATTAGCTTCCGGCATTTTCTCCTTAGCAATCTCGATCATTTTAGAAGAAAAATCAATACCATCTACATGATGATTATTTGTATATAATTTACTTGCTAAAATACCCGTACCTAGGCCTATATCCAGCACTTTAGCTTCTTTTTGACTCATCACTTCATTATAAATGGTATTTAATATTTCCTTATAACCCGCAAATGGATATGCATTATTCTCTTCACTAATTTGAACTGTTTTGTCATAATCATTTGCCCATAAATCAAAACCTTGTTTGTTTAGCATTTAAGTTCTCCTTCAGTTTTTCAATTTTATGATCCAATCAAAATATCTTGAATGTATAACACTACAAGCCATGACACTACTCCCAAACCAATAGAAATACTTAAAGACATAGAGTGCTTTAAAGATAATGCGACTACCAGTAATAGTACTGCTGTTGCAGGGAATCCCCATAATACCCCAAGCGCAAAGTTACTTAAATTTGTTATTTTCTCCCCTTGTACACTTAACCAAAACAAACTTAACAAGCTCACTAATGGTAATGCTGCTATAATTCCACCATACTTAGGAAAGTACCTTGCCACTTCGGTTACAGCTCCAATAATTATGGCTGAAACCATAACTTTTGTTAAGAAAAACACTTTACCACTTCCTCTCTAAGCAAAGAAAAAGCTTGTTCAACCTGATTTTTTTCCTCAACAGATAGATTGTCTAAAACTTTATTCAACTTTGACTCATCTAAGTGTGTATGTTTATGAAGTTCTAACTCCCCATTATCAGTTAATGAAATAACAACTCTTCGTTCATCAATTGAACTCCGTTTTTTAACCACTAATCCTTTACTAGTTAACCTTTTTATATGTTCAGAAGCAGTATTATGAGTTACACCTAGTAACTCTGCCAAATCACTAACCGAGCAATTACCTCTCTTTTTAATATGTTGCAATAGCCTAATTGCTTGGTGTGATAAATTTTCTAGATGTCTGTAGTGCAGCAAATAATAAATGTCAGTCCAATTTTTATTTATTTCTATTGCAGTATTTTCATTTTCCATACTTTACCTCCTAACAATTATATCTTATATTACGATATAATCGTTAGTCAAGATGCATATTCCAAAATAAAATACAACAATTATCATGTTGTATTCTAGAAACTATAAATAAGATAACGAATAAATCTAACAACTGTTTTCTAGAACTCAGCAACTGAACGTTAGTTTCATCACATTAATTAAATCAGTCATTACGACCACCACCTCAAATTTTTTGACTTTTTATGATAAGATAAGATAAACTTACATAAAAAGGGTGTGTTCAATCATGGAAATTAATTTAATAGAAAGCATCTTACTATTTGTCAGCATCTATCTACTGATCACAACTGTTCAGCTTAGGAACAAAACTAAAGGACTTGAATATAAATTAGAACAAGTCTCTAAACTATTAAATGCCACAGAACTACCAATAAATGAAGAGTTAAAACAATTAATTCAAGAAGGTCATGATGTACAAGCCGTAAAAAAAGCTAGAGAAACATTAGGTCTATCATTAGTAGAAGGTAAGCAATACATTGATTCATTAAAATCACAGCAGCATAATGTATAACTATTAGGTAATAGAGCTATCCATTAAGGCAGCTTTATTACCTTTTAACTATTTCTAATCAAAGTGACTACCCTTGTTTTAAATGCTTCAACAAATCTATTGCCTTCTTTGTCGAATTAATTAACTCATCACTATTTTTCCTGATCCTTAACTCATAGGCGTCTTTCAAACACTTTCCGCTTCTTCAAATCGCTTTAATTCCACTAAACATTTACCTTTATGTTGTAAGGCAAAGTCTAAGAATTTAGTTTCATTAAATGATTTACATTTACGAATTGCTTCGTTAAATAAACTTAGCGCATGTTCAAGTTGATCAGCATATTTGTACGCTTCACCAAGACGTATAAGTGTAACAATTTCCTTCTTGAGATCATTATGATGTACTGCGTATTCATAGCACTGTTCCAGGTAATAAATAGAGCGTTTAGGAAATTCGCTTATTCTATATAAATTACCTAGTGTTCCTTGTATAAAGTACTTATCTTCTTCTATCTTACAAACTTTCAACAATTGTTCAGCTTCCTTAATCAACTCATTTATTTTCGATAAGTTGGAAACTTTTTCACGTAAGTAATCATCTTCATCAAAATAGACATAATCATTTATATATGATAGCTCATCTTTTAACTTATCGATTGTCACCTTAATGTCCCTTCCTCTTCAAATTCTTCGTAATCCAACACTTCTATTACATTTGTCCAATGCAAAGCCGTTCCAACAAAATCTCTAATATCTAAACCAGGCATTTCATATTCTTCTTCTGAGTTAACGGTTCCTGTGGCATCTTCAATAAAAGTTACTTTATAGCCTCTGTCAAATGCAGAAATTGCTGTAAACATGCAACAAAATTCCGTGTTAAACCCAGTAACATATAAATGATCTATATTTAACTTTTCAAGAACTTCACTAAGCTTTGTATTGTAAAATGAACTAGGTGTCTGCTTCTCAATTACATAATCAGCATAATCGTTTAATGAATCATGTAGATCTGAACCTGAAGAGCCTTTATAAAGTGGACTTTCCTCCATATCATCCACTTGTTTCATAAAGATTACTGGAAGACTTTCCGCTTTAAAAGCTTGAATAACCTTTTTAATCAGCGATACTTCCTCTGAAAAGTCTTTGAAATTAACAATCCCATTTTGTGCATCAATTACTAATAGTGCTTTCAACTTATACACCTACTTTTCTTTTCTTAAAACACAACCTTCTATATAAACTTTAGAAATCCTGCATATTATTGACATTCAAAGTAAAAACGTTTAAATTGCGGCTTATATCGTAATAGTCTGATGAAAACATTGATTACCCTCCCCAAAAATTCAATCGTATACAACAATATGCTTCGAACTAGATTTTAAATCTGTCAATTCTTCTTTTAAGAAGCTCGGTTCTATTGTGTAGTCTTTCAGTTGATCTAATGGTACCCATTTGTAAATTAAGACTTTTTCTCCCTCTTTTCCATAAAACACTTCTTGAGACGGTATCCCCTTATCAACTTCTACCACCTTAAAGTAAAATCCAATTTCATGGTAACTAGATTCTCTGTGAGTGAAGAAGCTTTCAACAGACCATAGTAACCTTTCGACTTGTAAATCAACATTGATCTCTTCTTTAAATTCTCTAACAACAGCTTGACTGGCCACTTCATTCACTTCTACTCTTCCACCTGGTAAAGCCCAGAAGTCATCATTCGTTTCTTTATGCAACAGCACATAACCACTACGAATTAATACTCCAGCTACACGATAATTAAATATTCCTTCTCCTGTTTTAAAAACGGCATCCATACAAAACCCCCTAGTCTATTCATACGACCTATTCATTAAGACAACTCGCCAACCGTCTGGGTCTTCAATTGTGACGCCCTTTTCTTTCCAATATTTATTTTCCGGCTCTACCTCTCCATAACCCATCTCGTTAAGACGATTCGCAACTCTATGAATCTCTTTTTGATCTGTAATATAGAAAACTAACAAATTATCTTTCGTAGGTGCAGGACAAGGACTACCATCAACATGACGTGTGAATTCTAAATGGTAATTGACATCTGGCAGTCCAAAAATGATACCTTCATAGCCTCTGTTGCCCTTAAATCGTTCAATTTCTATTAAGCCAAGACCATTTTTGTAAAAATCGATGACCGCTTCAAACTGATCAGTTGGTCTGGCAATTCTAACTTGCGCAGCGTTAAAATCGTTAAATTTCATGTTTGAATTCTCCCCTCTCAATCGTCTATTTCTGTTTAATTCCTTAACTTCTTCTAAAACATAAGTTGGTCCTATGCTTCTCTTTTCATTTAAAAACGCATTATGCTTATTGAAACAAATTCCCAAGTATTTTTCTTAATTATAAGATAATTTTAGTAAAAATAGAAGCAGAGCCTATATACTCTGCTTCTCACTAGTTTAGTTCACTAGTCTAATTGTTCTATTCTCAATAGAGTAAACTTCATCAGCTACATTCTTAACAAATGTGTGGTCATGTGAGACTAATATAATGGTCCCTTCATATCCTTCTAAAAAATATTCTAAAGCTTCAATTGAAACGACATCTAAAAAGTTCGTCGGTTCATCTAAAATTAAAACATTATATCTCCCTAAAAATAACTGTGAAAGGACTAAGCGTATGGCTTCTCCACCACTTAATTTATTCACCTTTTTCTTAAGGGCATTTCCTACAAAGCTCATAGAGTGAAGAACAGCACGGATTTTTGCTTCTTCGTAATCACTTTTCTCTTTCATATATTCTAAGACTGACTGTTCTTCAGTAAATTGGTAATCCATCTGCCTATAATACCCTATAACTACTTTTGGAGACAGAGTAATCCCTTCACCGTTATCTATAATATGATTAATTAACGTCGTTTTACCTGACCCATTATTTCCGGTAATTGCAATCGTCTTACCTAACGGGAATTGAAAGCTAG
The DNA here is from genome assembly GCF_039521975.1 of Alkalibacillus silvisoli. NCBI lineage: Bacteria > Bacillati > Bacillota > Bacilli > Caryophanales > Bacillaceae > Alkalibacillus > Alkalibacillus silvisoli. The sequence continues at coordinate 25,461 of NZ_BAAACZ010000010.1, forward strand.
ATTCATTTAAAAGCTTTTGATCCCCCACTTCTAAAGTTAGTCGATCAGCCATAATCGGAAAGTGATTATGCAATTTTAATGCATCAGATTGATGAAAGCGAATTTTCTTTTCTTCTAATGGTGCTTCCACTTCCTCCAGGTGCTCGATTCTTTGTTCAATAGCTTTCGCGGATCTTTGTATAGATTTTTGACTTGTGTCTTTTGATTTCGTCATAAACATTCGATTAGCTGTTGCGTTAGCTTGCTTTTTTGACATTTGCCCTTTGGCTTTAGTAACCTTGTCAGCTTTTTTCTTTTTGTCATCGGCTGCTTGTAATAACCGTCCTTTTTCTTTTAAATACTTTTCATACTTTTCTTGTTGCTGTTGCTTTTGAAGTTCTTTCTGTTCAACATAATCTGTATAGTTCCCTGTATATTCTGTAACCTTCCCATCGTCCACTTCCCATATCTTAGTCACCAGTTGATCCAAAATGTGTCGATCATGGCTCACCATGACAAGTGCACCATAGTAGTAAGTTAACTCATCTATAAAAAACTGAATTCCTTCCTGATCTAGGTGTGTCGTTGGCTCATCGAATAATAGACCTTCATGATAGTGAGAAAATATTTGAGCGAGTTTTAACCGTGTTTGTTCTCCACCACTATAATTTTGTAATTCTGTTTGTGGAATGGCTAGTTCACCTAAAAACTTATAATCAACATCCGCTTCTGAGGCGGATGATAGTTGGTCAAAATAAGCAAAATCGAAAAAACGTTTAACATGTCCTTGATTGGGTTCCACTTGGCCAGTCATAAGCTTTAACAATGTACTTTTACCAGAACCATTCTTACCCACAACACCAATACGATCAAACTGATGAACAGCTAACCGCGGGACATCTAACACCACTCGATCTAAATACGAAACTTCTACATCTTCTATTTCAAGACAGACTTTTTCCATAATAATTCTCCTCTTTAAATTAATGATTAATTAGCAATCAAACTATGAATTCAAATGCCAATAAAAAAACACAAGCTTCTACTTGTGCGCAAGAGTAAGGGAAAAGCCTATCTCAATATCAAAAAAATTAGGCAAAATAAAAAAAGACAGAACAATCTGCCTTTTTCAAACATGACGAATTTTCATGTAAAATTGCATACAAATATACAACCGTACAAAGCTTATCGTCTTAACTATATACATGCTTAAAAAGATTATTAAAAAAGGACAGACTTATCCCATTACTCTGATTACATAGCACAGAGTCTTTGAACGTATTTAATTACTAGTTCAAAGTTGGGAAACGTAGTCTAATCGAATGCATTTTTTAATAATCCTCCTTAAATTTAATTAGTTCACTTATTATTATAAGAAGACTATGAGATATTGTCAAAGGTTACTTTGGTTATGACAGGGTCTATTGAATAATGTCTGCAAAAAAAATTAATAAGAAGGATTTCGTTAATAAGTGTCGAATATACGTTCTATACAGCATTTCAAACCATTTTTATATAGGAGTTGGTTTTATGAACGAAAATCAAAATAAGAAAATCTCCATGTTTACACAGACTAGCCAAAAGACGAAAAAGTATCGACATGATTACTCTATGTCAATGGATTTACGCGATGAGTTGCTGGCGAATGTTTTTCTGAAATTCGCCCGTGAAACTTCTCACCTATACTATGAAGAATTACGCAAAGGATTAAAAGAGTTTGCTGATGAACATGACCTTCCTGATGAGAAAGCTGAAACCGTTATGAACATTGTTTTCTGGTTGCGAGTTTTGTATGAATTGAAAACAGATCCTTACAATAACATCGTTCAAGATTTTATCAAAAACAATGAGAACTATTTCAAAAAATGGCCAATCCTAAAATCATGGATTCAGGAATGGTACAATGTCACACCAAACTTTTATTACATCAGTCAACGGTTTGGTGGAAATGGAAATGTAGCTGTTGACATCAAATCCGAAACCACTTTAGATATATTTTATCCCTTTCCTAATTTCTCCCAACCTAAACAAGGAGCTCTAGTTGCAGGAATACTCCTTCCATTCTGTGATTCGCTTTATTTTCCAATTACTGAGTTTTACGAATTTGACCAAAGCACCCTTCAAGAAGTTGTACCTCACATTAGACATTATTTCCGTGAATTATCCCATGAACCCGACCAATTTGAAACTTTTTTAAGGATGTTTTCTTCGCTACTCAAAGTTGAACAAATCACCTATAACCATTTACAAAAATAGGTTGTTCGGTCTCTCATAAACTTTAGAGGGATCTACTATCATACAATTGACCTTATTTATTGTTCTGTATTACTCATAATTTGTGAAAATAATTCTTCTTAATCAGATGTATCCATGCGAGGTTCTACTTCTTCTGCAAGAGCATCGAACTGGTTTACTCGATTTTCAAATTCTTGAACGTAACTTTGATCTTGATTAAACGCATATGCTGGTATACGTACACCTTTAGCACGTGTTAATGAACCCATTTCTGATATGTTGAGTGAACGTTCGCCACGTCGCTCTACTGCTTCAATATCTTCGCCCATTGAGCTAAGTTGAATGGCAACAATTGATGTTGCAGCCCCAAATAATAGAAAAACAATCATTAAGGCAGAACCAAACTTCAGTATATCTCCAAACCTCCCATATCTACTTATATCATAGCTTTCTAAAGATATATACATTTAAAACAAACAAACCTATTAAAAGAATCCTAACAAATAATTCTTCACCAAAAATCAGAAGTAATGCTAGGAGTGTTAGAGCAATGATAATTTCCAAAAGGTTAAAAAGGGTTGGTTTTTCTTCATTAACTTGATTAGAAACCGTTAATAGAACAATTGAAATAGATAGCAAAATAATGAGAACGATTGTGTTCAATTCAGTCATCAATACCACTATGCCTGTCACAATCATTATTAAAACTGAAAGGATTGTGAAGAAATTAGGGTTTGAAACTTTACTCATTAATATTCCACCTTAGACTATCTATTTCAAAGAAGTTTCCTTTCTCAAAACCTTTGATACATACTATATAAGAAAGATATGATTCTATCAATGCTTTTATTTTCTTTCGGGTCATCCCAAGAAAAACACGCATTTGCTTACGTTAATTGTAATCACAAATGCGTGCTTTTTAAACACTAATTTATTCGATTAGAAACGTTACCTTATTATTGGTTTCCGTTTTTTACCGATTCTGCAATATTAACAGTACGTTTTGCCTGATGCTTTACTGCACCTTCTACATCTTCAACCATCTGACCGTCTTGGCCAACTGTAACGCTTGTTCCATATGGGTTTCCACCTGAACCAAAAATAACAGGGTCTGAATAACCCGGAGCAGCAATAATTGCACCCCAGTGCATCATAGATGTATATAGAGATAGAAGTGTCGCTTCCTGACCACCATGTGGATTTTGTGCAGAACTCATTCCGCTTACAACTTTATTTACGGTCTTACCACTTGCCCATAAACCACCTTGTGTATCAAGGAATTGTTTCACTTGTGCAGGCAAGTTTCCAAAACGTGTTGGTACGCTGAAGATAATCGCATCTGCCCACTCAATGTCATCTGAAGTAGCTACTGGAACATCTTTTGTAGCTTCAACAGTTGCTTTCCATGCTTCATTTTCATCAATTACTGACTGAGGTGCTAATTCTTCAACCTTCAACACTTTAACGTCAGCACCTGATTCTTTTGCACCTTCTGCAGCCCATTTGGCCATTTCATAATTTGTTCCACCCATACTATAAAATACTACAGCTAATTTTACGTTTGACATATTATGACTCTCCTTTGTTCTTCCAAAAATTTTATCTAATAACCCCATATCTACATCTACTTTCATTATTCTTCATAAAAACTACTGAACCACCTCCACAATTGAAAGGTCGAACTCTTATTTCAACCTCTATTTAGTATAATACCTTGATTTTATCTTGAATTCAAGATAAATGCTTATAATAAAAAAAGCTCGTATTAGTTATAGCTAACCGAGCTTCTTACAATACAATTACTTTATTTTGTACTTGTAAACCCACCGTCTATTCTAATGACATCTCCATTAATATATGGTGCATCTGATGTAAGTAGGAATGTTACAAGTTCAGCCACTTCTTCAGGAGTTCCTAACCTTCTTTGTGGAATACCTTTTTCTGCGCTTTCCTTCATTTCTGGATTATCTTCAAAGTACTTTTTAACCATTGGTGTTTCTGTTGGACCTGGTGCAATGGCATTAACACGCAAGCCATCTTTTGCATATTCAGCAACCATGCTTTTCGTCATGCCAACAATACCATGCTTTGTCGCTGAATAAGTAACAACTGTACTTTGACCGATGACTCCTGCGCTTGATGATGTATTGACGATTGAACCACCACCGTTTTTCACCATGACTTCAGCTACATAATGCATACCATACAAAGCACCCAGCATATTAATCTCAACAATTTTATTAATTTCATTAACGTCTGTTTCTAAAAATAACTTTCCGCTACCTGAGATTCCAGCGTTATTAAAGAAATAATCAATTGTCCCATATTTCTCTACCGCTTGGTCAACATAATTTTTAACTTCGTCAGCTTTTGACACATCCGCTTTCACGAAAAAAGCATCTACTCCAGCCTGTTTAACTAATTCAACAGTTTCTTGCCCACTTTCTTGATCGATATCGACAACAACTATATTAATACCTTTTTCCGCCATCTGTTTGGCCGTAACTTTACCCAAGCCACTTCCACCACCAGTAATAACGGCTACTTTGCTCATTAGAATACCTCCTTAAAAATGCATCTACCATAAGTATTCCTTTTTTCGACGTCATTAATCAAATGTAGCTTGCTGATATACAAAAAAGAGGAAACAGTATTTTCTGCTTCCCCTCCATCAATTGGACATTTTTAAGAAATAGTAAATTTTTTGTCTTCCGTTACTCCCTTATTCTCTGTAAACTCATCGAGCAAATCACGAACTTCATGGGTAGAGTTCGTATCCATTAGCTTGTTGCGTAGCTCACTCGCCCCGCGAAATCCACGGACATATATTTTGAAAAAGCGGCGTAGTGGTTTGAACAATCTTGGTTCAAGCTCCTCTGAATATTGGTCATGAAGGTCGAGTTGCAACCTAAGAAGATCAAGTAATTCATCACTTGTATGCTCCTTCTTTTCTTTTTCAAACGCGAACGGATTATGGAAAACGCCGCGCCCGATCATAACACCATCTACACCATATTGTTGGACGAGTTCAAGCCCTTTTTGACGGTCAGGAATATCACCGTTGATCGTAAGTAACGTATGAGGAGCAACTTCATCACGAAGCTTCTTGATCTCTGGAATAAGTTCCCAGTGGGCATCAACATTACTCATTTCCTTTTTCGTACGTAGATGGATGGACAGATTGGCAATATCTTGTTCAAGTACATGCTTTAGCCAAACACGCCATTCCTCTACCTCTGTATATCCAAGTCTAGTTTTCACACTTACAGGTAAGCCACCAGCTTTAGCTGCTTGAATAATATCCGCTGCAACATCTGGACGACGTATCAATCCACAGCCTTTCCCTTTTGGTGCCACATTAGGAGCTGGACAGCCCATATTAATATCAATACCTTTGAAGCCTTTTTCAGCCATACCCATACTCATTTGCCTAAAATACTCAGGCTTATCACCCCAAATATGAGCGACGATCGGCTGCTCATCTTCTGTGAAGGTAAGACGACCACGCAAACTGTCTCGACCTTCTGGATGGCAGTAGCTTTCTGTATTCGCAAACTCCGTAAAGAACACATCTGGTCTAGCCGCTTCACTTATAACATGACGGAATACGACATCCGTCACAGCTTCCATTGGTGCAAGTACGAAAAACGGTCGTGGTAATTCATGCCAAAAATTATCTTTCATCTCAAATCGACCCCCTTCCTACAAGATTCTCTTGTCTAATATTAAAACGTTAAGGCTTCCTAACGATATTGTAGTTTTTCAACCATTATATACTTTAATGGGTACAAGAGAAAAGTGCAAGACAAATCGAATAAGAATAGGTTTACTGTTTATTTCTAGAATATAAAATAAGGAAAACCCTTTAAATTAGAGTTTCATTTTTATTCTTTATTAGTTAAAATCCCTCTGTTAAAGAAAAAATTCATTTACAAGAACCCACCCCTAAAACCCACATTCCACCGTTACCAGTGATAATAAAGATTTATGAATATTGCCCTTTGAGTGACCCACTGTTCTTGAAGCTTGATGAAACCTGTCTTCAAGTTATCTGGCACAATAACACTGGGAACACCACCGTAAAATCGGAAATCGTTAATATGAGCAGTGATTCCAACTCTCGGTGTTCATTGAAAGAAATCCCTCTACATATGAATATTATGTTAGTATTGAAGTGTAAAGCATTTGTAATAAGGTAGGATTGTTTAATAAGTGTTTATGGTCGGCACTTTAGTCGATCTTTTTCTTTAGTGAGTAATTTAGGGGGAGTTAAATCAAATATGAATACAAAAGTTATCATATTAGGAGTAGGTCATTCTAATCAACTTGTTTCAGAAAGTTGTCAACCAGCAGTTTATCGAGCTTTTTTTGATCAGATAAAACCAAATGTGATAGGAATTGAAAGATCTCCTTTGGAATTTGAAAGGGATGACTTTTATGAGTTTACATATGAACAACAAAACATCGTTATACCTTATGCAAAGGAAAACAATATTGATATTCGACCATTTGATTGGTTGCCTTCAACCGATGATCAACAATTGGCTTGGAATACAAATGATATTGATCAGTCACCCATAATTCGAATGGAAAATTCTAATAAATCCTTTTTATATTTTCAAAAAAAGTCAACATTAGAAGACCTCTTTGACTTAGAATCTGAAGAAGTCAATCAACAAATTGAAAATTGGAAAACCACAATTATGCCTGGAGCTAATGATTTTCCAAGAAGGTTATTTCTATATCGAACTTTTATGCAGGCTATGAGAATAAAGCATATCGCAAAAGGATATATAGGTAAAACAGTATTAATTGTGGTAGGACATATGCATAAAAGGGATATTGAAAGTATCCTTACTGAAATATCTTATATAGATGTTGTTCAGCCATCTGAATACGGTATTCCCACCAGAGAGAATGTCATAAGTAACATAAGAAATGAGGATTTATATGCTGTTGCATCATTTAATCTATTAGGAGTCCAGTCTAACCATTTTGTCAATTGGGAATGGATAAGAAATGTTATTCAATCTTTAAATGAAATTCAAGCAGACCTTGAAACTGAAATTTTTAATATAAGATTTGAACTTTTAACTCGAAAGATAAAGTCGGAGGATGCTATTTCTAAGTACAAAAACTTACTTGATAATATTGAGCCTAACAGGAAGTTTAAATTCAATGGTGTTAAGGATAATAGTAAGATTGATTCTTATTATGATCCATTTGGAAACCTTACTGTTATGAATCGAGTTCGTTTAGAAATAGCTAGGGAATATTATAAAGGTGGCAATATAAACGAAGGCGAACGCTTTAGAAAACATATCATGGAAAATGATAACCTTACTCAATTACAGCAATTACAACTAAATGCATACTGGGATGATTATGTGATTAATATGTATTAATCGTCTTGACCTTGTTGCACTAACGGGGACAAGAGTTGAATAAGGGAATCAAGCTCCATTATTCTGGTGACCTTGTTCAACATCGAGAATCATCGCTTAGTGTTACTTCTGAACATAGAAATTTTTTACCGCCTGAGGAACACATTGTCATTAAGGACGCTCATCCTCCGATTATCACAAGAGAAGTATTTGAAGCAGCCCAACACATGATGAACATCCGAAAGCGTTCCAATATTAATCAAACAAAACACCTCTTTACGAATTTCATGTCATGTGCAGATTGTGGAAAAGGAATGTGGTACCGACAGAATCGAAAAGGAAATAATGACTGATTTACAAAAATCTTTGGATGCACTAGAAAACAAAAAGAGCGAACAACAACTCTCGCTCCAAACAAACCAACTCACTGATGAATTGAATACAGTGAAAAAAATTCTAAAACAATTAGAACCAATTCAAGATGTTACTAGTGAGCTTTTAAACTTTTTTGTTAAACATATAAAGGTTAAGGAAGAAGGGCTCCCTGTCATCACATACAGGTTCTCCCTCTTCTCTGAATTGTTAGCCCTTGAAAACAATCTGTGACACACACTCCACATGATTCGAGTAGTGGTCGCAGATAAAATGATGTAGTTGTGTTTACCTTTAAGATATTTCGACAAAAGTAATGCATAAATCCACCCCATTTTTAATTCAATAATACATTTGTACTACGTAACATGCAGGTCTGTTATTTTCTCGTCTTACTTATTTGAATTGCGGTCGTTAATGGGGTAATGAAAATGTATTAATAGAAGGAGCAAAACAGCTATTTTAATAAAACGCTTAATGACTATCTGTGTAATAAGTATAATAATACAATAGCCTTCTGTCATATTTGAAACGACTGAAGGCTATAAAACCATTTAATTCGAGAGATAATAAACAGCAATTAATCCCCAAGCTTTATTAATTCCATTTGTATTATTTAATTCGACTTCAAACGGATTCAGGTTAATTCGTTGATGTAACTCTATGGTGTTTGCTCAAAAGTATATATTTTGTTGGTTCAATGTTTTGCTCAGTTCCTTATCCAAAAGGTAGAATTCAAATAAATTTTCTCCAAATTCTGGTTTTTGTATGTTGGAAGGTTTTTTATTGTTATAATTCCAGAAACCGTATTTAAAAACAAACAATTGTTAACTTCCTCCAGAGTCACTATTAGATTATCGTCAACATTAGTTATAACAGGTATTTGGAATATACCATTAATCGTTTTTTGAAGAATTAAACGATAATCTTCCAACAGACGGGCATCTGGAATTAGGTGCTCCACTTCTTCTATCTATTTACATGCTTTATACCAGATAATCAAATGAAAATTCAACACTATCTATTTTAACGAAATTCGGCTCTAAATTAAATACTGTCAGCCTGTTTCCAATAAAAATGCGGTCCTGTGATGCCCTCATTTGAAAGAGCATCATCCACCAAAGGATTAGGCTCTTTCGCTACAACTCGTTCAATTTTAACCAATGTCTCATTCATACCACCAATTATTCATCAAACAAAGCAGTGATCTCCTCTAAGTCCACTGTTGGATCCGGGATTAAAACCCCACGTTCAATGGCGGAGAGCATTCGTTCTTCCTTGGTCATTAACCGGTTATAAATGCGTTCATCAATCGTATTGCGCTCACCAACCTTGCCTTGGAGCATCAAAAAGTAATACTGTGTATAATCATCTTCCTTTAAACCTAGACGATGAATACGGTCACGGGATTGAAGAAGGTGGGTCAGATTAAATGAGTACTCGAGATAAATAGCATCGTGACAAGTATGGTGTAGCGAGACCGATTCCCCCAGTGTGTGCGGGTTCGTTATGAGAATATCGATTTCCCTGTTCAGGAATTGTTCGATAATAGCATCACGGTCTCCCTGACTCGTATCACCATAAATCACTTCTGCCTGGATTCCCTTTTGGTGTAAATCGTTTTTAAGGGTGAGCATCGTATCAACAAAAATGCACCAGATAATCGATTGCTTTTTTTCCCGAAACAGTGAGTGGGCCAGGTTAATGGCTGTATCGTATTTTGACGTCTTCGATACACTGCGAATCAAGTCTATTTCTTCCGTTGTAAACTGGATCTGATCCGAATTGCTGGAGTCCCAATGGTCCTCATCGTGATGCACATCTTCTCCGTACATTTCAATGTAATCAATACTTTTTAGTAAAAGTAGCGGGTTGACCGATGCCTGAATCAAACGAATGTAGAGATGGAAAACGGAGTGTCCGTATTTTCGGTACAGCAGGTTCAAAAGCTGCTGCTCCTGTTCATCCGCGGTGACATAAAGCAATTCATTTTCATTGGCCGCCGGCACCTGGAGGTGATTTTTTGTTGTACGCCAGAAAAATGGATACAGCAGATCATTGATCCGTTCAACCATCACTGAATTCGGATTTTTCAATTGATCCTTTCTAAAATTAAAGTACATGCGATATTCGTCATCATATAAGATTTTTAACAGGTTGTAAATATCCTCATACGAGTTGGGAATCGGTGTACCGGTGAGGGCAAACTTAAACTTTGCCCCCTTTGTAACCGCCTTTACCGATTGCGCACGTAAACTTTGAATGCCTTTAATTTTATGCACTTCATCCAAAATGACCATCGTCCGCTCATCAATGACACTGCTTAGCACGCCCTGATACTTTCCAACAGATTCATAATTTACCAGAACAACATTACACTTCCCGAATTCGGTTATAAATTCTGTCGGTGAATATTTATGACGCTGCACATCCAGTACGCGCAGACGTTTGTTTTCTTTGAAGTTTTCATAAAACTCCTTCCTCCACGCTAAAAAGGAGCTCTTTGGTCCGATCATGACAATTCTATCAACCAGGTCAACTTCCGGTGCCGTTAAATAGGAGTAAACGAGATAAGACATTGTCGTCTTTCCGGCACCGGGCACGGAAAAGTTTGAAGCCCGCTGCATTTCTAACATATAGAAACTGCACCAGAGCTGTACCTCCCGTGGTGGTCGAGCAAGTGCCTTTGTGGCTGTCTCTTTAAATGCGTTGAACCGCTCGGCAACAACCGGATCCAAATCTTGCTGATAGAATTTGATGGCTTTGCCGTAATCTGCTCTTTCTTTAATAAAATACGCCTTTTGAGAGATGAATCGTTGCAGCGCTTCGGTTACCACCACTTCAAAATTCTTTCGTTTTGCAAACTTCCTTAAATGTTTAATAATATCCTGTATGTCAAGGTGCGTCAGATCTTTTTGGAAGTGCGGGAAATCGCCGTCTAAGTAGGCCCATAATTTTGACCGAAAGACCCGTTCTGTTCCAAGGATCGTATAGGATGTTAAATTGTTGTGGACGACTAATTCGTCATCCACGTGATCTAAAATAAGCGAATTGGGTGATAAATAAGTAGAATTCACAATGATTTTCCCCTTATCATATTGAATCAGTTTCTGTTTAACAATCTCATCGATTTCTTTAACAAAAACAAATCCGTTACTTAAGCCGGTACTCCAGAGCTTTTCAAACTCGGCAATCGCCCTTGAGATCCGCTGCTGATCAAATGGGGCGCTTTTCCACGAGGCTGTCACATCAAACGCCTCATAGTTTCTTGCAAGGGCTGCAGCTGTTTCGTTATTCGAGCCACTAAAGTAAATGCAATTCCCGTCTGCATCATGGCAAATGCCATATTTACTGTGAAACAGGCCACTGTGCGTAAACCCAATCTTAAACTCAATCATGCCTTGCGCGATTAAGTGGGTAAAATTACGGACGTTCCTCTGATCTTCCAGGCTGAGTTGCTTAAAATCCTTGTTTGACAGCTTTGGAACCAAGGATTTCTTGATCTCGTAGCCGTCTTTGAGTATATCGTAATCTTCCTTGCTGATCTCATGGGAAATGATAAAACGCATTTTTCCGTTTTGACGAATCATACCTTCAATGCCCTTTGCGTAGGCAGCTAGTGCTTTGAAGGTAAAATAGGCACTTACGCGGTCGTATGTGACCGACTTTTCCAGAACAGGAACGTAAAAAGCGCTTTTAATATCCACTTCATCTGAAAAATAAGAGGGGGCTGCAGCTGAAGTATTTTATACACGTAAGGCCTCTGCGATTTTTTTCATTTCTGCCTCAAGCTTGTTGTACTGAGTAAGAAATTCCTGTTCGGTTTCATCGTCCATATGTTTTAACTGAATCATATCCAGTTTCTCCATATCTTTAATAACTTTGTTCATGATGGTTACCGGCTTAGTCTGCACATCTTTCTGTCTGCCGCTCTCAATATACTCTTCGCCTTTTTGCACGACTTCCTGCTGCGCCTCGTCAATCTCCTTACTCACTTCGCTGAGTGTGTCTAGGTCAACCTGGTCGTACTCATGAAGTGTCTCGTAAATGTCTTCAACCTGATCTTCGATGTCATCCAAAAAGTCTTCCTTTTCATCGTAATTCATGACATGTCTGCCGATATCGCGCATGTTTCGGGACAGGTCATGGGTTTTTTGCATTCGTCCTGTCAGTGCAACCGTAAACAAGGTATCGCGGATGCGCATATACTCCTGCACATCTTGTTTGTCGTCCTTGTTCTCAAGTATTGTAATGATATCTATGCCTTTTATCTGACGTTCAATAATCATCAGCATATCCTGCAGGATCGTATCGAATTCCCAGTCACGTGCAATGTAATACTGCTTTTCTGCGTTAATGAACTCAAGAAATTGATTCATGAGTACCGCACGTTTGACCATTTTCTTCACATCACTTACCGATTTGTTAACGTAGTTGCTGTACTCTTCCATTGAGAAAAGCTCGTTTTCAATAATATCCTGGTAGATGTCCACTAAGTTATCAATCGGATTATAGTCGATCGGCTTTTCTTTTCCGTGCTGCAGCTGCAGCTCCAGTTTTTTTATGTCCTTAGCGTCTATGCCCTCTGATTGATCGAGTAAAATGGCATTAAAAAACATATCGCCCTTCCCCTCTGCTTTAAGCTTGCGCAGCGCAGTAAAGCGGCGGTTTCCATCAATGATCCGGCCGTCATTAAGAACGACACCCGGTTCTAGCTGGCCTAGGAGGCTTATGTTCTTCTTCGTCTTCTCCAGCGCATTTGGATTGGATTGGTAGATAAACTCTTCCAATACTTTATTGTACGCCTCAATATCATCTTTTTGTAATTCTTCCCCACTTGATAAATGCTGACTGATATAGGTCGAAATTCGACCGTTATTTTCATTGTAATGACACAGTTCGAGGGGGATGGTTAACACTTTGTAGGACTCTTCTGTATTTTTTATCTTAAGCCGGCGACTTTCCCCGCTTTCCCTAATAGATATTCCAATGAATTCTTTTAGGCTTTGCATTTTCATTACCTCTCTCCACTGTAGATAGTTTCGTAGAATCGTTCTTTGTCCTGGTAAACCTTATTCATTTCTCTTGAGTAATAAAACGCTGTATTCTGTATTGTACGAATCAGTTTATCTTTATTAAGATCAATGCCAAATTCCCTCTTCAGCCTTGTCTTCAGAACGTCAAGGTCAAGTGGCTCGCTGTCCTTACTAACCAACCATTCGAGAAATTCCTTTAGCGTAAATTCCTTACCTGTTTTTGAAAAGATCGTACAGTTTTTCGTATTCAGCGCCCGAAGCTTTGGATGAGTCCAGATGATCCGCTCGTAGAAAACCTCATCGAATCCATAGTCTTCCAGCTCCTGCTCAAATCCTTCCTGCTTTAACGAGTAATAGGTGAAAAACGGTGCTTCGGAGTAATGGTAAGCTGCCTCCCTGTATACAACCAATTCGTCCTTAGTGATTCCTGCCCCTTCAATCTTTCTACTTGTCAAATACATATCCGGCGCCACTTTTACAACTTCCAGTTTTTTCTCCAAATCGTATAGTGCACTCAAAAAGTGATTCGTTTTAAAGTGGTGTGATCGCGTATTACGGAACATATCGTTTTTCAGAATAAGTCTAGTAAAATACTGATCAATCGAGCTGTATTTCCGGTTTAAAACGAACATACCCTTTAAACTGTAATTTAGTTTCATTAGGGCCTGATTGTTAACAAACTTCTCTTTAAAATCCAGAATATGCTCCGAACCAAGTTTGATCAACTCCTGAACCGTATAAAGATCGTTTTTCAGAAGTGATTCAACCAGCGAATACTCTGCCTCACTTACCTCTTCATAGCTCACTTTAATAAAATGATTGTGTAAGTAGGGCAAGTAGTCATTGTCATTGCTGTACAGCAGGCTGTGTAAGGAATCCTGCCGTAAGCCATAGTTGTTCTCCACATAATCTAAAAAATCCTCAATTGAGATCGGGGCCAATTCGTAAAACAGACTTTTTAAGAATTCCTTTTTACTCGTCTGCACACAAAATTCAGGCATTTTCGTAAACGTCACGCCGTCTATTTCAATGTATCTTTTGTATAAATTGTGAAGCTCATGCCCTGAATCGATATTTAACTCAACCATTAAAGCTTCGTTTTCATTGAATATCTTCGCCATGTGATATACACCAGGGTCCAGATCCAGAAGTTCTTTTAAGTGATTCATCATTTCAGGGTCAACTTTGTCCACATCGTAAAATCGAAAGCTGTTGCTTTTTGTGCGGATAATCTTGCGGGATCGATCAATCAATCCCATTGCACTTCGCTCTGTATAGTACAGAGACGGATCCAGACGGTGCTCCGTTATATACTCGTTAGCTACCTCATTAAATTCCTCATTACTAACTGTTTTTTGCCCAAAGTGAAACATCAGGTGTTCAAAAAAAGCTAGTTTGTTATTGTAGGGAACAACCTTTTTTTCATAATTAATGTAGCAATTCAAATGAGCTAAAACAAGTTCCTGCAGCTTTGCTGTCAGGGAAAGTTCATCCAGTGAGTCTAATACACTTCTTTCTCCCCGATCCAGCTTTACATTTAGAAGCTGGTAAACTTCGGGTATTTCCCCGTACACTGCTGAAAACAGTTCCTCATCCCAGTCGTATACCTCAAAAACGTCCTTATAAAAAGTGAGCTCCTCAAGTTCAGGTAATTTGCTCAGCAGCTTCGCTTCCCTTTGGCGGATACGTTCACGGGACAAATTCAAACTATCACCGATCTGTTGAAGAGACTCACCCTTCATGCGACGGATCAATATCTCTTTATCTTTAAAATCATCTGCAAGTAATTGTTTTATCGTTTTTACATTTCTTTTGAAACCAAGATCAGAGGTAAACGTCAAGTAGTTTTCCATCATTTTCTTGTGCAAAAATAGTTCTATGCTCTCTACATCTATTTTTGTTTCCGGTATGTTAAGCTGCACACTTAACTCCTTAGACAGAGTATCCTTGGTGACATAATGGCGCGGTGGTAGCTGTTCGCAATACTGATGTAAGTAAAAGTGATATGTCTTTGCAGTAATATCAGCTTGAAATAACTCTTCACACGACCTAAATGCTTCTATAATGCGTTCAAAAATGACTTTCTTGTTCTTGCGACCGATCCGTTCAAAAAAAACATCGTATGTCATAGAATCAAGTTGATGGTATGTAATGTCATGATCCACTAGTAAGCGAATATTTGACAGTGACAATCCTGCAGCACCCAATTTATATACGGACTGTTCATATGCCTCAATACTTAATAAAGCTATGGCGTTCATTACTTTTCCAGTCATTGCCTTTTTAGAGGTCTGTAATTGAGAAACCTTGTTAGACTCCGTTAAAAAGTCGTTCACTACAAAATCATACTCAACGAGTTGATCAATCATTTTTTTTGAAACATTAAATTCCAATAAACAATACAATGTATACGGATTAAACAAATAATGAAACTTGCTTTGTGGAAGCATTTATGAATCTCCTCGCATTAAATTTAAGGCGCTTTCCTCTATCCATAGTACACAAGGACCAAGTGCTTTTGGTCTCGGTGCACCTTTCTACTATATTTTACAGAAGTATAGGCCGCACGTCATTACATACGCAAAAAAACTTAATTCCTTTTTTAAGGGGAAGCCATGTGCCTTGAGTTTTACTTAACGGTATATCAGTCTGATGCCGAATTCCTCTAATCATATTTGGCAACTTTATGTTTGGTATTTGTGACTAGAAAGCCAACTTATCTCTCCATATGTAAACGAAAACCCTTGAATTAGTTATCAAGGGATTCACAGTATGCTTGTACACCACAAAAAAACTTTTGAATTTTTTCATCCCTTCAACCCGCATTCCACCGTCAGCTTGGTAATAAAGTCTTGAACGCGAGCCCCGATTTTATCACTTTTTTTACTCAAATTTATTCAAAACATTTTTACCAACGTTAAAAAAATCTTGTATAAAAATCATGGGAAACCCCTGATCAATAAGGATTTCCCACTTTTCCTTCTCTCTCTATTCAAAACTTTTTTACCTAAAAAACGCTGTTTTTACAAAACTTTATTATCGATTCAAATGTTTTTTTCGGTTTACAATTTTGTGCATTAACAATAAACTCGTAACACTTTTCACCCTTTCAAGCCTTTTCCGACCATCGCCTTTCACAATAAACTCGTAACACAAATCCCGATTTTCGCCTATTTTGTTTCAAAATTTTGTCATGACTTTATTCGCACGAAAAACAAACTCGTAACAAAGAACGCCTGAGGAATGCAGGAAACCAACGTTTTACCTTACACTCCTCAAACGTCTGTTCAAACTTTAAT
The DNA here is from genome assembly GCF_039521975.1 of Alkalibacillus silvisoli. NCBI lineage: Bacteria > Bacillati > Bacillota > Bacilli > Caryophanales > Bacillaceae > Alkalibacillus > Alkalibacillus silvisoli. The sequence goes on from NZ_BAAACZ010000010.1 coordinate 41,766, forward strand.
ATGACAAAATGCCTGATTTGTTATGACCTTTTTATGAATGTTGAAACTTTATTGTTGGGTTACAATTTCCTAACCAACTTCGCAACTGACTCGACATGATTACTTTGCGGAAACATATCAACAGGCTGGATTTCTTTCGTTTCAAATCCACTTTCAGATAATATTTTCAAATCACGGGCTAAAGTTGATGGATTGCATGAGACGTAAACGATCCGCTCTGGCTGCATGTCGATCATTGCTTGAAGTAGTTCCTCGTCACAGCCTTTACGTGGTGGGTCGACGACGATGACATCAGGGTCTAGCCCCTGAACTTTCCACCATGGCATCACTTTCTCCGCTTCACCAACATAAAATTCTGCGTTATCAATGTGATTTCGTTTTGCATTTTCTTTTGCATCATCAACTGCTTGCGGTATGACTTCAACCCCATAAACTTTTTTAGCATGTTGAGCTAAAAAGAGTGAAATACTGCCAATTCCACAATAAGCATCGATGACGGTTTCTTGTCCTGTAAGTTGGGCATATTTCAAAGCTTGATCGTAAAGTTTTTCTGTTTGTTCCGGGTTCACTTGATAAAATGAGTGGGCTGAGATTGCGAATTCTAAGTCATGAATTTTATCAATGATTACGTCTTCGCCCCAGATTGTTTTTGATTCTTGCCCCATTATCACATTCGTCTGTTTCGGGTTTATGTTATGGATGATTCCTTTAATATTCGAATCAAGGTCTCTAACCTTTTCAATTAGCTCTTTTTTATATGGTAAGTCTTTCGTATTGGTTACAATCACAACCATCACTTCATTCGTGTGATAGCCTGTTCTTAATACTAAATGACGTATAACGCCTTCATGTGTCTCCTCGTTATAAGGTTCAATGCCTAACTCATCAATAATTGAGCGCATTTCACGGACAATGTGATCATTCGATTCACTCTGAACTGGGCACGTATCCATGTCAATAATGTTGTGACTTCGCTTTTGATAAAAGCCTGTAATCACTTTACCTTGTCTTTTGCCCACAGGAATTTGCACCTTATTACGGTACGCCCAAGGTTCTTTCATTCCAATAGTCGGGTGTACAGGTACATCAGGCATTTGTGCGATTTTCTTCATGACATCTTGTACTTGCTTTTGTTTCATTGTTAATTGACGTTCGTAGCTCATATGTTGGATTTGGCAACCACCGCATTTATAAAACACGTCACATGGTGGTTCGCTCCGGTCTGGGCTCTCTTCATAAATCTCAATTAATTTCCCAAAGGCAAGGTTCTTTTTCACTTTAACAATTTTTACTTTCGCCTTCTCACCAGGTAACCCGTATTGCACAAATACAGGGTACCCGTCAATTTTGCCCACCCCGTCACCTTCATGTGTAAGGTCGCTAAACGTTAAGTCAATGTATTGATTTTTCTTTACTGGTGCGTTTGCTTTTCCCATGTTTTATCCGTCCTTATGTTAGTCTTATAACATTATAGCTAAATGGTTTGTTAGATTAAAGTAATTCCACTTTCAACTGATTTGATTAGCAGTTACCCAGTGGATCATTTTATCAGCGCTCAGGCTTTTTTATCAGCGTTCGGGACTCATTTATCAGCGCAAGCTAGTTTATCAGCGCTCGGACTCATTTATCAGCGTTCAAGCTAGTTTATCAGCGCTCAGGCTTTTTTGCTGTAGCGATATCGAATCAAAAAATCCGAACGAATTCATTAACGATGAATTGTTCGGATTTCTAATATGATAACTATTTTTGCCCCAAACTCGCAGCTTTCTTATTTTGATAATGCAATTTCTATATGAGCTAAGTGATGTTCTTCATGCCATGCTAATTTTGCAACCTTTGTCGCAACTGTTATCTCACCATTCACCTGATGGACAAAGGTCCGTTCGAGTTGCTCATCAGTTAAACTATGCCCCAAAGAGACGATGCGCTCATTTATACCTTCCAACATTTTGATTGAACATTCTACGGGAAGTTTTGTATCCGGTTGAATAGCCCACTTTTCTTCATCAAACTCTGGTACTGTGGGGTTTTCATCTGTTAAGGCTAGCTTCAAACGTTGATACATGTTCAACTGAGAGTCCGCAATGTGATGAACAAGCTCGCGAACTGTCCAGCTACCATCGCGATAAGTTTTGGTTAATTTCTCATCACTTAAAGAATCGACAGTATCTCTTAATCGCGTCGTGTAAGTTTCGATTTGCTTTAACCACTCTTGAACATTTTCAAGCGTAACATTTTCCGGAACTTCTAATTGGCCAATTGGGAATTTTACATCCATTTTCAACCCTCTTTTCCGTAACCTCTAATTCATAATATTTCGGTATTAACGCTTAATATACCTAATCGACTTAGGTCTTGCAAATATTCAGCATTATAAATATAACATCAAGTTTCTTAATTCTTTATACCTCACGTTGTTTTGATACTTTTATTCTTCGGGCATGAAAAACTCAATATGCTGATATAAGTTTTCAAATGTTCCTGGCAGTTTCCCACCATATTCACCATCTAAGTTCAGCTGTACACTTTCTTCTGTTTGAACGCTAACTTTCTTCGCATGCGTATAAATAATATGATCATCATGAATATGATTACCTTTTAGTGCTTTATTAGCAATCATGATGAACTCTGCTATATTAGTAGATTTTAAGATTAATAGATCAAAATAACCATCATTAATCTCAGCGTGTGGCGCTAGCTTTTCAAATCCGCCTATTGAATTTGTATTGGCGACTAGAAACAACATCAAGTCACCTTCAAACACTTCACCATCATACTCAATTCGAGCATGAGTTGGGCGGATTGAAGGAAGCATTTCGACCCCTTTAAGGTAATAGGCTAATTGTCCAAGAGCTGTTTTCAACTTACTTGGTACTTCATAAGTTAGTTCTGTGATCTTACCGCCACCAGCGATATTCATGAAGTGATGACCATTCACCTTACCTATATCAAGCTTCTTAGAATGTCCAGCTAAAATAATGTCCATTGCTTGTTCGACATCTCGCGGGACTTGAATCGCACGGGCAAAGTCATTCGTCGTACCCATTGGAATAATTCCAAGCTTAGGACGATATTCTTGAGTGGCCATACCATCAACCACTTCATTGACTGTCCCATCACCACCTGCTGCGATTATAATATCGAATTCGCGTTCACATGCTAAAGCGGCTGCACCTTTTGCACAACCTTCCCCTGTTGTTGCATGAGCGGACGTTTCAAAACCCGCCTCTTCTAAACGTATTAACACATCAGGAAGCGCCTTTTTCATCGCTTCCCGACCTGATGTTGGGTTATATATAACACGAGCTTTTTTCACATTTCTCACCTTCGTTCGTATTCTCCTATCTATACTATACTCCGAAAGTTACATAAATGGAAGTGATTGCAATTACATCCACTCTAATATTTCTAACCGGTTTCCGAATGGATCGTTCGTATAAATACGTTTTGCACCTGGAAGCTTATCATCTTGTTGGTATTCAATATTAAATCTATCCAAACGTGACATTAGAGCTTCTAAATTAGTTACTTCAAAAGCTGGGTGTGCCTTTTTCGCAGGTGCAAATGGTTCTTCAACGCCAATATGAAGTTGGCTATCACCAAATTCAAACCAAACGCCACCGCGCTTTTTTAATTCCTCTGGCTTTTCGATTTCAGTAAACCCAAGTACTTCTTTAAAAAATTGTCTCGCTTCATCTTCTGTATTTCTAGGTGCTGCTAATTGAACATGATCTAAACGTTTTACTGTAAAAGTCATTAACAATTCTCCTCTCACCTATTTACATAAGTATTATCTTTTATCAATCTCTTCAACTAAAATCTTGTTAACCATTGGTGGGTTGGCTTGCCCTTTTGTCTTCTTCATCACTTGACCGACTAAGAAGCCAAGTGCGCGGTCTTTACCATTTTTATAGTCAATAATCGATTGCTCATTTTCATCTAAAATCTCTGTAATGATTTCACGTAGCTGACCTTCATCTGAAATTTGAACAAGTCCTTTCTCTTTAACAATCTTCTCCGGGTCACCACCATTTTTCACAAGCTCTGTTACAACCTTCTTCGCTAATTTAGATGATAGTGTTCCTTCTTCAATAAGCTTCACCATTTTCGCTAACGCTTCTGGTGTAATCGGTAAATCTTGTAGTTCAACTTGTTGTTTATTCATATAAGCTGAAATATCACCCATTAACCAGTTAGTCGCTTGCTTAGGATCTGCACCTTCTTCGATTGTCGCTTCAAAGAAATCAGACATTTCCTTTGTATTAGTTAAGACACCTGCATCATACTCATCTAGCTCTAGTTCATTAACATACCGCACGCGACGAGAGTCTGGTAATTCTGGAATCGAGTGACGCACCTTTTCTTTCCATGCATCATCAATGTATAACGGAATTAGATCTGGTTCAGGGAAGTATCGATAATCATCTGAACCTTCTTTAACACGCATTAAGATCGTTTCTTTCGTCTTCTCGTCATAACGGCGAGTCTCTTGTAAAATCTCGCCACCCTGTCGAAGGACTTTCTCTTGGCGCTTTTCTTCAAACTCAAGACCTTTTTGAACAAAGTTAAAAGAGTTTAAGTTTTTCAGTTCTGTTTTAACGCCAAACTCATCTTGTCCATATGGGCGAAGTGAAAGGTTGGCATCACAACGTAATGAACCTTCTTGCATTTTGACATCTGATACGCCTGTAAATTGAATAATGTTACGTAGCTTATCTAAATAGGCATAAGCTTCTTCCGGTGTACGAATGTCTGGTTCTGACACGATTTCAACAAGTGGTGTACCTTGGCGGTTATAATCCACTAATGAATAACCGTCATCACCGTGCGTTAGCTTACCTGCATCTTCTTCTAAGTGAAGGCGTGTTATTCCAATACGCTTCGTTTCACCATTCACTTCAATATCAATCCAACCATTCTCACCAATCGGCTCATCAAACTGTGAGATTTGGTAAGCTTTCGAGTTGTCTGGATAGAAATAATTTTTACGGTCAAACTTGGTATTTGTTGCAATCTCACAGTTTAATGCCATTGCTGCACGCATTGCGTAGTTTACCGCTTCTTCATTTAAAACCGGTAAAACACCAGGATAGCCAAGGTCAATTGGATTTACGTTACTATTAGGCTCATCACCAAATGCATTAGGGCTTGGGCTGAAAATTTTAGACTGTGTTTTTAATTCAACGTGGACTTCTAATCCGATTATCGTTTCGAAATTCATTACTTGGCACCTCCTAGTTGTGGCTTTTGCTTATGATGGTCTGTAGCTTGTTCATATGCATGTGCGACTCGGTAAACCGTACTTTCATCAAAATGTTTGCCGATGATTTGCAAGCCAATTGGCAAGTTATTTTCAGGGTGAAAGCCACATGGGACTGAGATTCCTGGCACACCTGCTAAGTTAACTGGAATCGTCATAATATCATTTGCATACATCGTTAATGGATCATCAATTTGATCACCAATCTCAAAGGCTGTTGTTGGAGCGGTTGGGCCAAGTACAACATCGTATTCTTCAAAGATTTGATCAAAGTCTTGCTTAATTAATGTACGAACTTGTTGCGCTTTCTTATAGTAAGCATCGTAATACCCTGAACTTAAGGCAAATGTCCCTAGCATAATACGACGCTTAACTTCTTCACCAAAACCTTCACTACGAGACTTCTTAAACATGTCCATCATGTCCTCAGCGTTTTCAGCGCGCTTACCGTATCGAATACCATCAAAACGGGCTAAGTTTGCTGATGCTTCTGATGAGGCGATCATGTAATAGGCTGCAACAGCGTATTTTGAATGTGGTAATGATACTTCATCCCATTCAGCGCCTTGACTTTCCAATACTTTTAACGCTTGACGGACGCTTGTTTTAACTTCTTCATCGACACCTTCACCGAAATACTCTTTAGGTACTGCGATTTTCAACCCTTTTACATCACCAGTTAGAGCTTCACTATATTTAGGAACTTCAACATTGGCACTAGTTGAATCCATTTCATCTTGTCCTGCAATGATTTCTAAAATACGAGCATTGTCTTCAACTGTTTTTGTTAATGGTCCGATCTGATCTAATGATGAAGCAAAAGCAACTAATCCAAAACGTGATATACGTCCATATGTAGGCTTCATTCCAACGACACCACAATATGAAGCTGGCTGGCGTACAGACCCCCCTGTATCAGAACCCAAAGCAAACGGAACTTGTAAAGAAGCTACAGCCGCTGCTGAACCACCACTAGAACCACCTGGTACGAAGTCTGTATTCCATGGGTTACGTGTCACTTTCATACTCGAATTCTCTGTTGAAGAACCCATCGCAAATTCATCCATATTTAACTTTCCGATATTGATTGCTTTGGCATTGTTTAACTTTTGCATAGCTGTCGCATCATAGAGCGGGTCATCTAAGTTAGATAGAATTTGACTTGAACAAGTCGTGCGTAACCCTTTCGTTACAATATTATCTTTAATTCCAATCGGCATCCCGAAAAGCGGGAATTGATTCTCATTAATTCCTTCTTCATCTAATGCTTTTGCCTGCTTTAAGGCTTCTTCTTTATTTAACGTGACAAATGCTTGGACTTCATCGTCTGTTTCGTTAATGCGTTCATAAGTAGCTTCTACGATTTCAGTAACAGTAATGTCTTTATTGTTTAGTTTCTCTTGTAGTTCTTTAATCGTTAAATCTAAAACTGACATCTACTCTTTCCCTCCTTATTAATCTAAGATGGACGGCACACGGAATTGGCCGTCTTTTTGGTCTGGTGCGTTTTTAAGTGCGTCTTCTTTTGAAATCCATTCTTTCGGTTCGTCTTTTCGCATAATGTTTTTCATCTCTAACACATGCGTTGTTGGTTCGACATCTGTTGTGTCGAGTTCATTAAGTTGTTCTGAGAAATCGATAATAGCACTTAATTGCTCACTATACTTCTCAGCTTCCTCTTCTGTAATAGCTAGTCGCGCTAAGTTAGCCACGTGTTTAACTTGATCTTTCGAAATCTTTGACATCCCTTGCACCTCCGTACTTTATACACTTCACAATACTATTTATCATAGCAAATTTTACTTTACAATGACAATGATTGCACTACTATTATTTTTCCATTAATTACCCGGGAAATATCAGTTATTTCACAGAATGTTGTCGTTTGAAGTTAACCCGAGCATTTACCCAAACTAAAAAGAAGACCCACTAAGTGAGTCTTCTCCTTATATTTTTGCCAAACGAAACAAAGGTTAACCGCTGTTATTCAAATGTGACAGACAAACCTTCTAATAATAGTGAAGGTGAGCCGACATTAGATGGACCAAAATCAAGATCACGACCTATTCCATCAACTTGGTTCAATAATTCAAAGAAATTTCCCGCAACTGTCATCAAATTCGTCGGGCCTTGGATTTTACCGTCTTTAACATAATAACCATTCGCCGCTAAAGAGAAATCACCCGAAATTTCATTAACACCAGAGTGCAGACCTTGTAAGTCCGTAACAACGATACCTTCATCTATACCTTGAACTAACTCTTCATAAGATTTCTCACCTGGTTCAATGTAAAGATTAGATGGTGCTACGTTAATCGTTCCTTTGTAAGAAGGTTTTGAAGCATGACCAGTTGTTTTGACACCATCTTTTTTGGCTGTTTTACGATTGTGTAATAGTGTTGTGAGTATACCATTTTCAATAACTTTCAATTCTTTAGTCGCAACACCTTCAGCGTCAAACGTTCGACTTGCCATACCATTTTTTCTAAACGGATCATCGATTAAATTAATGTGATCGCCAGCTATTTTACTACCTACTTTCTCTTTCAGTTTTGACATGCCTTGCTGGGCTGTTTCTGCTGAGAACGTTGTTACGAACGTTTCTAACAAATCCCCTGCAGCGTCTTGACGTAAAATAATCGGGTAAAATTGATCTTCCACTTCTAATGGATTTAAATAAGAAACAGCTTCTTGAACAGCTTTGTGAGCCGATTGTTTCGCGTCTACCTTACTCCAATCTTCAATGATTTCGACATGGACTCCTGATTTGGTCAAATCATTTTCCTTAACAATAACAACTACAAAAAAGATTATATAGTTTTTATCATCTTCTAATGCTAACCCTTTATTGTTGTACATCGCCTTTTGAACTTCAACTGACTGTATCTGGAAGAAATTCGTGCCGATAACACGCTCATCAGCTTGATAAATTTCATGGTCTAATTGCTTCATAAAATTAATTTTCTCTTCAGATGTGACAGATTTTAGCGCTTCTTTAGTAAAGCTTAAATCTCTATATTCCCGGTCTCCTTCATAGATTTCCTCAACATCCTCAGATTCTAGCACACTCGCACTTTCAAGGGCGCTGTCTAATAGGAAGTCTATTGATGATTCATCTAGCCTTTCAGTATAGGCGTAACCCATTTGCCCACTATATTCGCCACGAAAAGAGACACCTGTAACTTCAGCAGTTGTAAACTGGTCAACTTCGCCTTTTTCGATCGCACATACGAATCGATCAGTCTTTTCATAGTAAATCTCCATATCTTTAAAGCCTTTTTCTGACCCTTGTTGAAATAACTCATCTTTAAATTCAATTACGTTCATCTTAAGCGTCCTCCTTTCTACCACCAACTGTAATTTCACTTACACGTAAAGTTGGCTGTCCGACGTTAACTGGGATACTTCCACTTAATGAGCCACACATACCAGCACCATGACCTAAATTATTACCAACCATATCAACTGTTTGTAATGTTTTTGGACCATTACCAATTAAAGTCGCCCCTCTAACTGGCTTGTCAATCTTACCATTTTTAACGATATATGCTTCATTGACAGCAAAGTTGTAATCACCAGTCGCTGGATTAACTGAACCGCCACCCATATACCGAGCATAGATTCCGTATTCTGTATTTTCAATGATCTCCTCAGGCGTCGACTCCCCTGGTGCAATATAGGTATTTGTCATACGTGATGTTGGAGCAAATCGGTAGGACTCACGACGACCTGAACCTGTAGGCTTAGTCTTCATAATCCGTGAATTTAATTGGTCAACTAAATAACCTTTTAAAATACCATTTTCGATTAACACATTCTTTTGCGGTTTATTTCCTTCATCATCAACATTAATCGAGCCCCATTCATTTGGAATCGTACCATCATCAATATAAGTGACAATGTCTGGTGCAACACGCTCACCTACTTTATTAGCAAAAGCCGACTTACCTTTTGCCACAGAAGTAGCCTCTAGCCCGTGACCACATGCTTCGTGGAAAATAACTCCACCAAATTCGTTATCAATAATGACTGGGAATTTACCACTTGGGCATGGGTCTGCTCCTAAGTTTGTCACAGCAATTCGTGCTGCTTCACTTGCATAATGATTCAAATCTAGGTCTTCAAAAAACTCAAACCCTCTAACAGCACCAGGACCATAAAAGCCAGTCTCCATATCATGTTCATTAGATGCAATCGCCGCAATTGCCATTCGGCTATGAATACGTTGATCTTCTACAAATTTACCATCAGAGTTTGCGATTAAGACGTTTTGTTCCTCATCTAATAAGCTCACCTTAACTTGTGAAATGCTGTTGTGGTATTGACTCGCAATGTCAGCTGCATTTTTCATCACACTTGCTTTACGTGTTTTCTCAACAGATTGTGGTAGTTGTGCGATCGGGTGAATAATTGAAGCTTGTTCTACTTGGAATTTCTGAGGTTGAATTTGACTTTCGCCATGAATTGCCTGTGCCGCGTGATGTGCTGTTTTCAGTAGACCTTCACGTGAAAAGTCTGTCGTGTATGTATAGGCACTGTGAAATCCGTTATACACACGAATACCGACACCAAACTCGCGACCTGATAAGCTTGTGTCAATACGTCCTCCCAAAAGCATTAGCTGATCTTTAAACGTATCTTCTACAAATACCTCTGCAAAGTCACCACCCGTTTTTAAAGCTTCATCGATGACATCTTGAACTAACGCTTGATTTAACATATAACTCCCCCTTTTAATTTGATCTTACATCACTTCTTTAAAGCCTTAACCATTATGAAGTTGGAAATTTCCTCAGACTAGAGCCTTAGAAGAGAAAGATGATTATTAATTTTCTGATTTATGTGACATGTCCTAAATTTTATTTTATACTAATACTTAGATTTGCGAAATAGATTTTGAGGAGGTTTTTAAAATTATGGCACAACGTTTAAAAAGACAAGACGTTCCTGTTGAACAGACATGGAAATTAGAAGATTTATTTGAATCAAACGAGCAGTGGGAGAAAGAATTAAATGAGTTAGAGAATCTAACACCAGAAGTCACTCAATATAAAGGACGCCTTAACGAAGGTCCTGACGTTTTATTAGCTTGTTTAGATGCCCAGGCAGAAGTACAAAAGAAGGCAATCGTAGTTGGCACTTATGCGAATCTACGCTCTTCTGAAGACGGCACTAATCCTGAAAATCAAGCTAATTCTGGTAAAGTGTCTCAAGCCTTCGCAAAAGTCCAAGCTGAGATGGCGTTTTTTGATTCAGAAGTATTAGCACTTCCAGAAGGCACAATCGAAAAATATTTAGACGAAAATGAAGACTTACAAGTTTATAAGAAGTCATTAGAAGATCTACTTGAACGTAAACCGTACACATTAGCACCTGAAACTGAAGAAGTGCTCGCATCTTTAGGTGAAGTTCATTCAGCACCTTACATGATCTATCAACGTAGTAAGTCATCTGATATGGCGTTTGAATCATTTACAACAAGTGATGGGACTGAGTATACCAACTCGTTTGCTTTATTTGAAGATGAACACGAACTCTCATCAAGTACAGAGGTACGTCGTAAAGCGTATGACTCATTCGTTAAAACTTTAAAACAATATGAAAACACCTATGCTGCAACGTACGCAACACAAGTAAAGAAAGAAGTTGCTCTAGCACGTGCGCGTGGTTATGACTCAGTTACTCAGATGTTACTTCAACCACAAAAAGTAACAGAAGAGATGTATCATAATCAATTAGATGTTATTCAAAAGGAACTAGCACCACACATGCGTCGTTTTGCAAAGTTAAAGCAACAAGTATACGGTTTAGATCAATTACAGTTCGTTGACTTAAAAGCACCACTAGACCCTGAATTTGACCCTGAATCTTCATATGAAGATGTGTCTAAAACAATTTTAGATGCTTTAAAGGTGATGGGGCCTGAATATACCGACATTATGGAGAAAGCTTTAAAAGAACGCTGGGTTGATTATGCTGATAATATTGGTAAGTCAACGGGTGCTTTCTGCGCGAGTCCTTATGGGGTACACCCGTACATTTTATTAACGTATACAGGAAAAATGCGTGGTGCGTTCATTTTAGCTCATGAGTTAGGACATGCAGGCCACTTGCACTTAGCTAACAAGCACCAGCATATTTTTAATACAAGACCGTCGACTTATTTCATCGAAGCACCATCGACGATGAATGAAATGTTACTAGCTGATCATTTACTAGAAAATACAGATGATCCACGTATGCGTCGTTGGGTAATTTTACAACTGTTAGGAACTTATTATCATAACTTTGTCACACACTTACTAGAAGGAGAATACCAACGCCGCGTTTATGAGTTAGCAGAGAAAGGTGTTCCATTAACAGCGAATACGTTAAAGGAAGAGAAGGGTGAGGCGTTACGTAACTTCTGGGGAGATGTTGTAGAAATTGACGAAGGTGCTGAATTAACCTGGATGCGACAACCCCATTACTACATGGGATTATACCCTTATACTTACTCAGCTGGACTAACCGCTTCAACTGCCGTATCTCAGTTGTTTAAAGAAGAAGGTCAACCAGCAATCGATCGTTGGTTAGAAGTCTTGAAGATGGGCGGTACGAAAACGCCACAAGAGCTGATGAAATATGCGGGTGTTGATATGACGACTTCTGATGCCATTAAAAAAGCTGTTGATTATGTGGGTACGTTAGTAGATGAGTTAGAAAAGAGCTATGAATTAGTAGATTAGATATAAACTGAATCATGATGCCTTCAACAAGAAAAGGCAAGTGCATATTAACACTTGCCTTTTCTATATATAGATTTAGGGAGTATACATAATGAAATCAACTACATTTTTTATAATCTACCATTATTGCTTCAGCTTGATTAAAATCCTTCTTATGGACGAGCAGTCGAATCGTTGTACCTAATTCAGACCCTCCGTGAACAATCACACCCATTTTAGAAGTGGTATTTTGTAGACGGCATCTTACACCTTGTTCACGTAAATAAGTATATCGTCGATTGATTTCATTAGGCCTGTAACCTGCTGTTTCATATAATGTTTGGTAAAATCGCAAATCTCTATATCTTAACACGATAACTATTAATGAGAGTGCAACTAATATAATGAGTGGATTTGCCATATCATCACCCTTATTGAGTTCGCCTTTAATTTAAATAATTGCTTAGCTCTTTAAGATCTCTTGTTTTTAACTCGACCCCTTCATGACTAAATAATAAGTATGTTGGGTATTCTTTAATCTCAGGATATTTTGGAATAATCCTTTTCTAAATCATCCCATGCATAAGCTGTCGTCATCACTTGATTTAAATTCAATTGTGCTAAATCTGATACAACACTATTATTAATTCTACTAATCTGATCTTCATCTTTTACAACAATCGTTAAATTATATAATCGAACATCGGAGCAGTCGGCTTGTGTTCTGCTGCTAAGGTGTCTTCATCATAATGATTACAGCCACTCAATGTTATAACTAGTAAAATTAATAATAGCTTCATATTTTGAACTCCATCCTTAGTGACTCTAAGCAAAAAAATGGGGGACATCCTCCTTAATACCGAATTAAGGAGGATGCGGCTGAGGTGAAACCATTACAAGAGCGTGATCTTGTATTAAATCATTCGTTCATCAAAAAAGTGATTGCCCTTAATCTATTAGATGATTAATGGGTACAGGGACTTAAGTTTTACGAGCCATACTGGGTTCAGTATGTATGACTCAAATAAATTAGTGCATGTCAGGTAATTCTAAAACAGTGATTGGACCTGACTCATCTCCTACTGCTGTTTCGGTTGGGGTTAGACCGAAAATAGCTCCTAGAAGAATTGTAAGTACTAGTAGTTTTTTCATCCTTTCTACACCTCCCTCAATCAATCTATACACATTATGTACTGTGACAAGAGATTTGTAAAAACGCTTTAAAGTTGACTATAATAGATTTGAAGCGTTTTATACATAATTTTCGCTCTTTTCCACACTTTTTTAAAAAATTATGCGTTTTTGCATAAAAGGGAGAGTATCTATGAATTTAACCGTTGGGGAGAAAATAAATGATTTAAGAAAACGACTTAACATTTCTCAAGCAGGCTTGGCAAATGGAGTGTGTTCACAATCGGAACTTAGTAGGATCGAACGCGATCAGCACCAGCCCTCTTATATCACATTAAAAGGAATAGCAGATAAGCTGGGAGTTCATATCACTTATTTCCTTGCTGACTCAGATAGTGAACGTGAAGATTATTTAAATGAAGTATGGTCACAATTAGAACAAGCTAGAAGGGATAGAGACTATGTAATAATCAAAGAAATTGTAAAATTAGAACAAGACAATCCTTTATTTCAGACTCAACAGGCTCGAAGACACTTGATGTGGCACAAGGCGATATTACAATATCATATAGATAAAGATTTTAAAGCTGCAATAAACACTTTAAAAGACTGTCTTTCTCTATCCTCATTTGACAGATTTTCCGCTGAAATAAACATTCAAGTTTTATGCAGTTTAGGAATAATGTTTAGACTTGAGGGTGACCTTTTAGAAGCTAAAAATTACCACGAACAAGCTTATGATTTAATCAATGAAATAACTAATTTAAAAGACAAAAGAATTATTGCAAAAGTTAGGTTTAATCTAGCTAAAGTATATACTGATCTAAATGAATTAGATAAATCTTTAGAAGTTTGTAAACATGGTTTAGCATACTGCAGAGAACAAGAAGATTTATTTGCCTTTGCTGACTTCCATTATCAAATTGGTCATAACCTTATAAAAAAAGGACAGACCGACAAAGGAATTAAATATTGGGAAAAAGCAAAGTTTCTTTTTGAGTTACAAGGAAAGACGCAACTTGCTGAGATTATTGAACATGACATCGAAACCTTCCAGGAACATGAATGGGTCTAAAATTTCCCACGAAAAAGCAATGGGGTGACACCCATTGCTTTTAATCTAATAAACATATAAAATATCATAACACTTTTGACTCTAAATGTTTAGGTTTTATTTTAAAATCAAGACTTTTACACTAGAATTTTATTTGTATCTAAGTATTAATTTCATATATCTCTCTGCATCTTGTGCTAAGTTTGACGCTTGAAATTGATTGAGTAGATCAACAGCCCCTTTAACCATTTCTACACCTTCTGTTATATTTCCTTTTTTCACTTCATATAACCCTCTTAACTGCATCATATTCGATTTTAATACGAAGTCTGATTCCAGACAATTTGCTTCTAATGCTTCCAAGAAATATAGAAATGCTTGTGTGTTAATTAGTCTATTTGGTTGATTAATAGGCCCTAATAAGGAACTTAAAGTATTTAATAAAATATTGTTAATCGTGTCTCTCACTTGAGGTTGGTAATGGTAATTTTTACTCTTTTTATAGGCTTCTTTAGTTAGTGTGATTACCATGATCTCATCTAATACCATCATCACCGAACTGTACAATCTCAACTCGTAAAGTGTCCAAGCTTCAACTTTAAAGAGATAATCCTTTATTTCTTGTAACTCACCATCTTCTTGCTCCATTTCTCTATTTTTAGCTAGACTTTCATATATTTTCACTAAATCGGCTTGAAGGCGGTATCGCCGTAATCCATGTTCTTCCCATTGACTCATTTGCCCTTTATGCATCTCTTGTAGCAGGTTAACATCCCTCTTCACATAGGCGTCATAGGCTTGGTTAAAAAATTCGATTATACCCGGTGGCCTCTCACCATCATGATGAATAAACAAAAACTCATCTAAAGTTAAACCAATCCGCTCCAAAAAATCATATAAGTCTTGGATCGATATATCAGATTCTCCTGTCTCAAATTTTGACAAAAAAGAAACAGATCCTATATCTTCTAACGTAAAACCCTTTTGTTCCCGGATTTTACGAAATGTGTGTCCATAGTTCATGACATCATTCCCTTTCAAAGTCCACTAATTAAGAATTTAAAATAATTCTTATATATTATATTTACACTTACTCATAATCGGGACTGCTCATGACACAACATTATGTGATTGATCAAGCCTAATTCAAAGGAGTAACCCCTAAATAAAAGGGAGTCATCTCCACTATCTTCTTTCAATTTCATAGCCTTTTTCTTCTAATAACTCAATAATATTACCTTCTCCAAAGAAATGGAGGGCTCCTGCAGCAACAAATAGTGTATCAGCATCGTGATTTTGAACCACTTCATCTACACGTTCAGCCATCCGCTCATCTCGATTAAATAACATTTCATTCAAATAAGTTTCTTCTATGTTAGGGTTTTCTGATTCCTCTGAGATTTTTCGTTCATGGTTAATTAACGCTTCTTCACCAGCACGAAAAGCTGTAACTGATTTTTCTATTTCTTCATCAAACACTTCTTTTGTATGTTCTAATGTCTCCTCAAGCATGTAAATTTGATAGTTCATATCACGAGCTCGTACTGCTTGTAAACGCTCTTCATAATCTTCTAATGCCATTGAATCAGCATTTTCTAATACATTTTCATACAAATAACTCTCTACACCATATTCAAAGTCATAATCGGACTCTATAATAAGCATTTCGTTATATAGCTCTTCTACAATCCAAGGTTGCAAGACGTTTAACATTTCATATTCAATGCCTGGGTTCTCTGCAATCCACTCTACCTCCTCAATATATTTCTCATCTAAGTAATCTTCTAATCTCTCACCTTCATTCAATGTTATATACTGCTCTTGAATACTCACCATTTCTTCACTTCTTTGTTCGTCACTTGCATCAATTTCAGTTAATAATAAATCCGCTTCATCCATCGCCATTTCGATTTCATCTCGCAAAGGGTACATCTCTTCTACCCCAACGTGGACTGTGCCAAGAAAATAAATAGTTTTATCATGATGCTCTGCCTCCCAGAAAAAACCTTCACTTCTCTCAGGTATATCAACATCACTAACATCGAGCGAATCACTTTGACAACCTGTAACAACGATAAGTGAAATTGCTAATAATACCAGCATTTTTTTCATATGTAATCTCTCCTCACTTCGATCACTATACTCCATACGTTACAATTTACTAGAAAATTAAAATGAACCTCCCAGGCAATAAGAGGTTCACCTTCTTATAAATCATATTTATTTCCTTTCAATTTCATAACCTTTTTCTTCTAATAGTTCAATAATGTTACCTGGTGCAAAGAAATGAGAAAAACCAACAGCAACCATGATTGTATCTGCCTAAATAATCCTTCAAGCTTTCACCACTAGGTAAGAAAGATTTAGTAGGTTGTGCCTCAGTTTCTTATAAGACATGCGGACTTTACCCATTATAAATATTGCTAATTTTCTACTATTATTTTAACATAATTTTACTCACTATGATTATAGAGTGATTCATCGTTTAATTTGTAATATTATAGATTATAACGAATTAAATGAAGGGAATGAGCTAACATGAAACGAGTAGTTGTATCTCATAGCGGTGGAAAGGATTCTATGCTTGCATTACACCGCATCATTGAACGTGATGATGTTATAGTTGACAGGCTTTTAACAACTGTTAATGAAACTTACAATAGAACGAGTGTTCACGGTAATCGGGAAGAATTACTAGATTTACAAGCTGATGCATTAGACCTTACGCTTCAAAAAGTCTACTTACCCCAATCACCGACGAACGAACAGTATAACAACCTTATGAAAGAAGCACTGCAAGAGGCTGTAAATGATGGCGTGACTCACATTGTTTATGGCGATATCAATTTAGCTGATATTCGTGCTTTCCGTGAACAACAAGTAGAAGATTTAGCACTAGAGGCCATTTTTCCTTTATGGAATGAGTCAACAGAAAAGCTAATAAATGAATTTATACAACTGGGATATAAAACGCTCATAACAACTATTGATCCAAGTCGTGTTCCACGTGAATTTTTAGGAGCTAGTTTAGATGAAGGTACAGTAGAGAGGTTGCCTTATGACGTTGATGTTTGTGGTGAGAATGGTGAGTTTCACACCTTTGTTGTCGATGGGCCGTTATTTAAAAAACCACTTCCTGTCAAGCTAGGTGAAAGCGTTGTAGAAGAGCCGTTTTATACTTATCAGGATGTTGTTAGAGACAGAGTGGATTAAGTGAGCACCTAAATAATAAAAATTTCGCTTAATTAACTTCAAGTACCGCCCGATTAAATAAAATCGCCGGATTCACTATTATTCCGGCGATTTTACCATTCTATTTAATTGCTTCGTTGACATCGTACTGCCCTAAATCTAGATCAACGTCTTCACCCAAAGCTAAATCCGCTAGCACTGATCCTAAATATGGGCCTGCAGTTAAACCTGTGGCACCAAGACCATTAGCCACTAGCAACCCGTCATAGCCAGGCATTGATCCAATGACAGGCAAGTAACCTGGTGTATAAGGTCTAAATCCAACACGAGTTTCAATAATAGAAGCATCATCTAAACCAGGTGCAACGGTTAACGCCTTATCTAAAATTTCACGAACTCCACCTGCTGTTGCACGATGATCAAAATCAGCATGATCTGTACGTGTTGCGCCAACAACAACTCGGCCACCTGAAAAAGTTAATAAATAAGCATTACTAGGAGGCATGACAACTGGCCAATCAGCTGTGTTTTCTCCAATTAAATCTAAATGGAGAATTTGAGCGCGTTGAATTGTCACATCATAATCAACACCAATCGGCTCGACTAATTGCCTAGACCACGCACCAGCAGTATCAATTACTTGGTCCGCTTCAAGAACCTCACCATTCACCTTAACACCTGTTACACGACTTCCCACTGCTATTAACTGTGCATCACCTTCCATCACAGTAGCTCCATGCTTTTTAGCAGCACGGATCAACGAATTACGAATAGCTCGCCCATTTACACGTGCACCACCACTGACATATACAGATGCATACTCCTCAGCTAAAGGTGGAAATAATTCTCTAGTTTCCTCACGTGAAAGAAGCTTAATCTCTCCCATTTCTGGTGCATCTTCTCGGCGTTTTTCCGCTCGTTCTACCATTTGTTCTAACTTTTTTTGGTCTGTATGTAAACTGATCGTCCCTACACGTTTATAGCCTGTATTCTTTTCCCCTTCTGCATTTAACTGTTCTACAAGTTCTGGGTAGTATCGTGCACCATTTTTCACTAATTGATACCACGCTTTATTACGACGCTGAGATAACCAAGGACAAACAATTCCAGCTGCGGCATCCGTTGCTTGTCCTTGGTCGTTACGGTCAATTAATGTGACTTGTTCGCCTTTTCTTGCTAAATGATAAGCTGTCGAGGCACCTAGAATGCCACCACCAACTATAATATAACTCAAAACTTCCTCACCACTTTCTAAAACGGTTTTAAAACCATTAGTACTATAATTATGACAAAAATCGTGTTTACCATATATTCGATGCGATAGAGTCTTTTAGCTAAAGGAAAATAATGATTAGGAATGTCTTCACTGTAAGTCTGTTCAAGCAATTCTTTAATAGGTTTAGAACGCTTTTTCAAAACAGTTGGCCCCATAATTAATGCGAATAAAAATAAGATAAGACTCACGACATACCAGCCTTGCTGAAATAAACTGGGGGTTAAAAAGCCCATCCACAAACCCGTAATGAGTAAAAGTGTTCCACCAATCATAACAAAATAATGGAGTTGTTGCTTTACTTTATATCCATGCCTTAATTCAGTTATATTGGTTGCGGATTTTGTCACACGAGTCAAAATAAAACCTGGTCCCATTCCTATAATGGCTGAAACAATATGAATCAATACTAAAGAACCATATAACGTCATGATGCCACCTCCCCACCTATTATAACGCGAATGCTCCTTATATAAAGTGACAGACTTTGAAAATACTCTTACAATAAGTTAAAGAGGAGTGATTATCATGCAACAATTAGTTTATGAACCTAAGTGGAAGAAGGCATTATCGCATCAAGATCGTGAAAAAATTGAAGAAGCCTTTAAATCAATAAATTTTACTGAAAATAATCGTGAAGAGGTGAGCTTTTCTGTCTTATGGCACGCGATCAACCATCGTGATGATCTCTTAGTAACAGCTTTTATACATAACGTTAGTAACCGTGAAATTGAATTTGCTCAAACACTAGTGAATTTTGGGGAACTAGCGAAAGAACGCTTCACCATCCCTATTTCAATTAAACCAAAAACTTCGATGCCATGGACATTCATCTTCCCAACATACGTTAAAGGGGAATCATTTGAAAGCGACTTAGAGAAAAGCTTTTTATTAATTGATGAGTAAATTCATAGATCTACAACAGGTGACTTAGAATAGAACCATGATTACCGAAAACTATTATCTTTAAATAGGGGTTATTAATGGAGAGTGATTAACGCACTTCCTTAATATAAAAATCCCCCTCAAGTTCATCACTTGAGAGGGATTTATGTTGCTTATTAAAGCATTTCAGAAACTGTTTTACCTTGTATGAAGTTGTAAAGGTAATCAGGTCCACCTGCTTTAGAATCAGTACCTGACATATCGAAACCACCGAATGGGTGATAACCTACAATTGCAGCCGTACAACCACGGTTAAAGTATAAGTTACCTACGTGGAAATCTTCACGAGCAATTTCTAAGTGGTTACGATTATTTGAAATAACCGCACCTGTTAGACCGTAATCTGTATTGTTCGCAATGTCGATTGCTTCATCAAAGTTTTTCGCTTTAGTGAAACCAACTACTGGACCGAAGATTTCTTCTTGTTGCATGCGTGAATCTGGAGCTAAGTCAGCAAAGACAGTTGGATTAATGTAATATCCGTTCGTATCATCACCATCTCCACCAATCATTAGACGTCCTTCTTCTTTACCAACATCCATGTAGCTCATAATCTTGTCATATGCATTTTGGTCAATTACGGCACCCATGTAATAGTTCTTCTTAGACGTATCACCAATATCAAGGCCTTTCGTAATTTCAACAACGCGTTCTAGCACTTCGTCATAAACGTCCTGATGCACAACAGCTCGTGAACCAGAAGAACATTTCTGACCGGAGAAATCAAATGCAGACTGAACAATTGCTTGAGAAGCTAACTCTAAGTCTGCTTCATCATCAACGACGATCGTATCTTTACCGCCCATTTCAGCAATCACACGCTTCAGCCACTTTTGACCTTCTTGAATTTTAGCTGCTTTTTCATAAATGTTAACGCCCACATCACGTGAACCAGTGAAGCTAACAAAACGTGTATTTGGATGCTCTACTAGGTAGTCACCTACTTCACTACCACTTCCAGGGATGTAATTGATAACACCCGCTGGCATACCTGCTTCTTCCATCACTTCCATAAATTTATAAGCAATGACAGGTGAGTTAGATGCAGGTTTTAATAGTACTGTGTTACCCGTTACCATTGGTGATACCGCTGTACCACACATAATGGCAAACAATAAGTTCCATGGTGAAATAACAAGCCCAACACCTAATGGGATATAACTGAAACGGTTATTTTCATTGTGTCGGCTATTTACTTCGCCACCTTTTGCAATTTCTAACATTTGACGACCGTAATATTCTAAGAAGTCAATACCTTCTGCAACATCACCGTCAGCCTCTTTCCATGCCTTTCCGGATTCTTTGATTGCCCATGCATTGAATTCATGCTTACGACGACGAACAATTGCAGCAGCACGGAATAAAATGTCTGCACGCATTTCTGGTGTTGATTTGCGCCACCATTCAAATGTCTCATCTGCTGTTTTCATCGCTTTTTCTGCTAACTCTTTATTTGCTTTAGAAACAGTTCCAACTACTTCACTTTTATTATTTGGATTTATTGACGTAATCTTATCATCAGTATAGATACGTTCTCCACCAATAATTAACGGATAGTCTTGTCCAAGTTCTTGTTCGACTTGGTGAAGAGCTGCTTCTAATTCTTTTGCATCTTCTTCTACCTCAAAATCTGTAAATGGTTCGTGACGATATGGTTGTACCATGAATAAAGCCTCCTCTTTACGATTTTACGCTAAGTAATAGCGCTTCCACATTATATTTTAAACGAATACGTTACCTATATCAAATATAAATCCTATATATTCCAACAGAAACGGTTCGAATGCTGTTAGATTAGGCCGAACACCAATACATTTCCGCGAATACTGATATATTGGGACGAAAGCGGCTATATCCCAGCCAGCGCTACCATTAAAGCATAATTCTAAAAAAGCACTCAACCAAAACAGTTAAGTGCTTCAAACTATATTATTGATAAATATGGTGTGTGACTTCTTCATCTCCAGCACGCCTAAACAGCACACTTTCTTGCTTAGACGGTGATTCTATTGTCACCTCTAAATCAAAATAAGGTGGAAAGTGCTCAACCATAAGTGAAGCTACATGTTGTGTGAAGCCAACAACTTCCTGACTTCCATTAAATTCAACTGGTATATTAATCGACATGCTTCTTAATTCATCACCTTGATAAAAACCTCGTCCTATTACCCCGATGTAATTCGGAAAGTATTCTGATACATCAGCTGTAAATTCTGCTACCATTTCTGAATCTTCATAGTAGTCATCTTCTGCTTCACTTGAGGGGAATAGTACATTATTTTCATCAACTGTTTCCCAATCGCTAACAAGCATATCCCCTGGGCTAACGACAGATTGAGCTACGAAATTACCTGGCACAGCGGCATTACGATCATTTTCACGATATAAGGCAACTAATACCGGTACATCTTGTAATTCTTCTATTTCACGAATTCTTTGTAATATAGCATCAGAAACGTCATAGCCGACTTCTAACATGTCATCCATCTCAATCTGTTCATTGAGTGTCGGACCAAAATTCACACTAAAATTATACTCCGACTTTAAAGCAATCCCAATAGCAACGCCACCAAGTTCTACACGGTTATCCCCTTCACGAGTTAAAAAGTTTTGCTCTAAAACATGTGAAAAAACACGTGGATTCTCTTCATGATAATCTTCCATCTCTTCCTCAATTTCTTCTATTAAATCGTCATTATCTTCATCCACCGCTTCATCAAGTTCATCTTGTAAGTCATCTGGACGTTCTGGATTCAAACTATCAATGATACTGTAAACTAACGAACTACCAAGATATTGACCTTCTTGAAATAAATACTCTTCAGGGTCAAATGCATTTTTAGCAAGACGTGTAAGCCCTTGTTCAAATTCATCAATATCATAACGATTGGCCACCTGATTTGTTATCGTTCCCCTTGCTGCACTTGGCTGGTAAGGTAATACCATTCTATAATCATTAGTATCCAAACTATCTGGAGACACAATCATACGTTGGTCTTCTTCAGGTTGCTGTTCATCCTCAGGGTCTTGCACCACTTCTTCTTCTGTTTCAAAAGTCGGCGCACATGCTGTTGTTAACATTATAATTAAAAACGTTGATATACCGAGCAATCGTTTCATTTATTCCACTCCCTAAGACTCAAAAACTTTTAACAATTGAGCTTCATTCCAAATTTCTATTTGCAGATCTTTCGCCTTGTCTAGTTTTGAACCCGCATCTTCACCAGCAATCAGTAGGTCCGTTTTTTTACTGACACTGCTTGTTACTTTACCTCCCAAAGACTGGATCTTTTCCTTGGCGTCTTGACGTGTCATTTCTTCAAATTTACCCGTTAAAACTATTGTCTGATCATAAAAAATTGAGTCCTCATCGACTTGTACTGCTTCACCTAAATACTCCATATTCAAGCCGAGTTGTTTTAATTCGTCGATTAATTGTTGAACTTGTTCTTGTTCGAAATAGTTTGCAATAGACTGGGCCATTTTATCACCGATTTCAGGAATCAATTCAACTTCTTCTTTAGAAGATGCCACTAGCTCATCCATGGTTTTAAACTGAGAAGCTAACGTATCTGCTGCTTTACTACCGACAAACCGGATTCCTAGTCCGAATAATAAACGTTCTAATGAATTCCCTTTCGATGCTTCAATAGCTTTCAATAAATTATCAACTGATTTCTGGCCCATTCTCTCTAAAGGTAATAGGTCATCTGGTGTTAATTTATACAAATCTGCAATCGTTTTAATTAATTGATGGTCAAACAACTGTTCAATTACCTTCTCACCTAAGCCATCAATATTCATTGCATTTCGTGAAACAAAATGGATTAAAGCTTCTTTTAATTGAGCTGGGCAATTCGGGTTCACACAGCGATATGCAACTTCTCCACCGACTTTTTCAATTGGCTCACCACATTCAGGGCATCCTTCTGGCATTCTAAATGGCTCTTCATCTCCTTTACGTTCTTCTGTTACGACCCGAACAACTTCAGGAATAATGTCACCTGCTTTTTTAATAACGACTGTATCGTTAATTCGAATATCCTTCTCAATAATTAGATCTTCATTGTGTAAAGATGCGCGTTGAACAGTCGTCCCTGCTACTTGGACTGGTTCTAAAATAGCCGTTGGTGTTACTGCTCCTGTTCTACCCACACTTAATTCAATACCATATAACTTTGTTACCGCTTCTTCAGCGGGGAACTTATAAGCAATTGCCCACCGTGGACTTTTGGCGGTAAATCCCAGCTCCTGTTGTAAATCTATCGAATCCACTTTAATGACAATACCATCTATTTCATAATCTAACTCACTACGTTTAACTGTCCAATCCTCAGTATATTGAATCACTTCTTCGATTGAATTAAATGTATGTGTTTCACGATTCGTTTTAAAGCCTAACTGCTTCATGTATTGTAATTGCTCACTATGTGATGAGGTGGTCGCTTTCTCCCACTCACCAACACTATACAAGTAAATATCTAAATTACGACTCGCTGCAATTTTCGGATCTAATTGTCGTAAAGAACCTGCCGCAGCATTACGTGGGTTCGCAAATGGTTCTTCACCTGTTTGTTCTCGCTTTTCGTTTAACTTTAAAAATGACCGCTGTGGCATAAATGCTTCCCCGCGCACTTCAATCGTCTCTTCTTCACGAATTTTTAATGGGATACTTTTGATCGTTCTTAAGTTTTGTGTTATGTCTTCCCCAGTCTTTCCATCTCCGCGCGTTGCACCTTGAGTAAACTGACCATTTTCATAGCGTAATGAAACGGCTAAACCGTCAATCTTAAGTTCACAAACGTAACGAACTGGCCTACCAACACGTTCCTTTACTCGGCGGTCAAAATCTCTTAAATCTTGCTCATTAAACGCATTACCTAAGCTTAACATTGGAACACGATGGTCGACTTTCACAAATTTATCTAACGGTTGTCCACCGACACGTTGCGTTGGTGAATCACTCGTTTGAAACGCTGGATAATCTTCTTCGAGTTGGTTAAGTTTGTGCAATTGTTGGTCATAATAAGAATCAGAAACAGTCGGCTCATCTAAAACGTGATATTCATAGTTGTATTGATTTATTTCATCTTTTAATGCTTCAATCGCTGCTTTCGCTTCCTCACGATTCATGCAAACGCCACTCCTCTTATATTTTTTCTACAGGTGCAAATTGTGATAACAATCGCTTAATTCCAACAGGTGATGGGAAGGCAATATCCACCTCAGCATCATCGCCACTACCTTCTACTTTCACGATCGTCCCTTCGCCCCACTTGTTATGCTTTACCTTATCACCAACTTGAAAACTTTTAGGATCAGAAGGCTTCTTCTTAATCATTGTTGCTTTTCGCTTAGGCTCACTGAAGGTTGATGCTTTCGACTGTTCTAATTGATTAATCACATCTTCAAATGATTCGTTAGATGATCCTCCATTAGAGAAATCACCTTCACGCTCTAACAGATCACTTGGAATCTCATCGATAAATCGACTCATTTCATTAAACTGTGAACGACCAAAGATTGTACGCATAGACGCATACGTTACGTATAACTGCTGTTCAGCTCGAGTAATCCCGACATATGCTAAGCGACGCTCCTCTTCCATCTCTTCTTCATCAAAGAGTGAACGGCTATGAGGGAAAATATTCTCTTCAAGTCCAATTAAAAAAACAGCTGGAAACTCTAAACCCTTAGCAGCGTGTAATGTCATAAGAGTTACTTTATCAGTTGATTCATCATCTGTGTCATCAAGGTCAGAAACTAACGCTAAATCAGTTAAAAACGCAATTAACCCTGTATCCTCACTCACATCTTCAAACTGCTTTGTCACCGTCTTAAATTCGTCTAAGTTTTCTAATCGGCCTTGTGATTCTAATGACTTATCTTGTGCTAACATCTTTTCATAACCAGACTTCTCTAGCACTTCATCAACTAAGTCTGTCACACTCAAAAACTCTTGTTGCTTTTGCCAGTTTTCAATCATCTGTCTAAATGACTGTAACTGCCCTGCTGCTTTTTTACTAATGCCGATTAACGCAATGTCTTGGATCGCTTCAAAGAGTGATAAATCATGCATTTCAGCGTGCATCTGTAACTTTTCAATTGACGTTTTACCAATACCACGCTTCGGTACATTCACGACACGCATAAAACTAATATCATCGTTAGAATTGGCAATTAACCTTAAATATGCCAGTAAATCTTTAATTTCTTTACGATCATAGAACTTGGTCCCGCCAATAATTTGATAAGGAACATTCGACTTAACAAATACATCCTCCATCGCACGTGATTGCGCATTCGTACGATAAAGAATCGCAATATCCTCGAAGTTATACTGACCATCTGCTGTTAATTCTTGTACTTGCTCAATGACATAGCGCGCTTCTTGGCGTTCATCACGCGCTTCAAACAATCGAATATTTTTTCCACCATCATTATCTGTCCAAAGCTCTTTTGGTTTACGTGATAAATTATTCTCAATTACATCATTTGCCGCTTGCAGAATCGTCTTCGTTGAACGATAGTTTTGCTCTAATAATATAGTTTTCGCGTTTGAATAATCATTTTCAAACGACAAAATATTATAAATATCAGCACCACGCCATTTATAGATTGATTGATCAGAGTCACCAACGACACATATATTTCCAAAGCGCTCTGCTAATTTTTGGACTAATTGGTATTGAGCTTTGTTCGTATCTTGGTACTCATCAACATGAATATATTGAAAACGATTTTGATAATAGCGTAACACCTCAGGTACACGGTCAAATAAGAAAAACGTCTCCATAATTAAACTATCAAAGTCTAAAGCGCTATTCTTTCTTAAAATCGTCTCATATGTATCATAAAGTAAAGCAATTTTCTCTTCATGAACATTATTCGCTTGTTGCTTCATCACTTTAGGTGTAATAAGCTGATTTTTCGCCTGGCTAATCGCAAACTGGACAGACCTTGGATCAAATTGCTTAGGGTCCAAATTTTGCACACGTAATGCTTCTTTAACCGCCGTCTTCTGATCTGTCGCATCATATATCGCAAAGTTCCTATCAATACCAATCCGGTCCCCATCACGACGCAGAATACGAACACATAATGAGTGAAACGTTGACATAATAATGTCTTTCGCATCACTTCCGACTAACTTCTCAACACGGTCTTTCATCTCACGCGCTGCTTTATTCGTAAATGTAATTGCTAAAATGTTATAAGGTTGAACCCCTTTTTCTCTTAGTAAATAAGCAATGCGGTGAGTTAAAACACGTGTTTTACCACTACCCGCACCTGCCATGACTAGTAAAGGTCCCTCTGTATATTTAACCGCTTCTCTTTGTTCAGCATTCATCGAGTCTAATATTTCATTCATCGTCATACTCATGACTATACCACCTTTTTACTTTTCTACCTTTTTGACTGCATGAATGGTCCTTAAAGCTGCTTTTACATCATCATAAATGACATCGCCTACCATAACAATGTCAGCATAAGCTGCCATTTCACTTGCTTGTTCCTTCGTTCTAATTCCGCCACCATATATTAATTTCGCACGGTTTAACTCTTTGCTGACCTGTTTTACAAGCTCAGGCTCACCATATGTACCGCTATATTCTAAATACATAAAAGGTAATTGCATTAAATGCTCAATTAATTGCGCATAAGCCACAACGTCTTCTGTCTTCACAGCTTTCGAATTCGTATATTGATAAGCTTTGGATTCAGGGTTTAACATCACGTACCCTTCCATCAACAATTCATCCCACTCAATTAAATCACCGTATTCTTTTACCGCATCAATATGCATGTCAATCATCCATCTTTTATCTTGACTATTTAATACAGTTGGAATGAAATAAAAATCAAACCCAGGTGTAATGGAAGGAATATTCGACACTTCTAAAATACACGGAACCGAAAATCGTCGAACACGCGCTAATAGGTTTAACACATCATCTAATGTGACACCGTCTGTTCCCCCAACCATAATTGCATCTGTATCGGATTCGCACAAAGCTTCTAAATGTTCATCACTTATTGGTTTATTGGGATCTAGCTTAAAAATATGTCGCCAGTTTTGGTAATCTTCAATCACGTTAATTCCTCCATTATTTGTTCCTAACCTTATCTATTATATCAAAAATCAATCCTAACTTTCACTGATCATCCTATTAAATATAGGCGAAAGTTGAGAAACCATTTTGGGTATGCTAATATAAATAAGACAAATTGGATTAAAGGTTTTTACATTGAAGGATTAATAGTAGCTATACCCACTACTTAATAAGCGATTCAGGGATGGTGTGAGCCTGAAGTAAGGTATTAGTGAAACGGCAATCTGGAGTAAATGATTGAAAGTGGTCGTGCACACATCGCACTTCAATCAGGGTGGAACCGCGGGATATACACTCTCGTCCCTGAGCTAAGTGATTAGCTCAGGAGGCGGGAGTTTTTTATTTATATTTATAATAGATGGAATTAGGAGGCTTCAATATGGCTAATGAAATGGAAAGTATTGTGAATCATTGCAAGCATCGCGGGTTTATTTTTCAGGGATCTGAAATTTACGGTGGTCTTGCCAACACATGGGATTATGGCCCATTGGGTGCAGAGCTTAAGAAGAACTTAAAAGATGCCTGGTGGAAAAAGTTCGTCCAAGAATCCCCTTATAACGTAGGATTAGATTCAGCGATTTTAATGAATCCAAAAACGTGGGAAGCAAGTGGTCACTTAGGTAACTTTAACGACCCGATGATTGACTGTAAAGAATGTAAATCACGCCATCGCGCTGACCACATTATTGAAAATTACTTTGAGGCAAAAGGTGACGAGCGCGTCGTTGATGGGATGCCATTTGATGAATTAGAAAAAATCATTCAAGAAGAAGGGATTAAATGCCCAACTTGTGAATCTGACAACTTTACTGAGATTCGTCAATTTAACTTAATGTTTAAAACGTATCAAGGTGTAACAGAAGATTCTACTGACGAAATTTACATGCGTCCGGAAACGGCACAAGGTATTTTCGTAAACTTTAAAAACGTTCAACGTACAATGCGTAAAAAGCTGCCATTTGGTATTGCACAAATTGGTAAAAGCTTTAGAAATGAAATTACGCCTGGTAACTTCATTTTCCGCACACGTGAATTCGAACAGATGGAAATGGAATTCTTCTGTAAACCAGGTGAAGAGAAAGAATGGTTCAATTATTGGTTAGACTTCTCTCACAACTGGTTAACTAGCTTAGGACTTGATGACACCAAAGTACGCCGTCGTGATCACGATTCAGAAGAGCTGTCACACTACAGTAATGCGACCACTGACTTAGAATATCAATTCCCATTTGGTTGGGGTGAACTATGGGGGATCGCATCACGGACAGACTACGACTTAACACAACATGCTGAGCATTCAGGTGAAGACATGGAATATATTGATCAACAAACGAATGAACGTTACACCCCTTATGTGATCGAGCCATCATTGGGCGCCGATCGTTTAGCGTTATCCTTTTTAACAGATGCTTATGAGGAAGAAGAGCTTGAAGATGGATCAACACGTACTGTTATGCACTTCCACCCAGCGGTTGCTCCTTATAAAGCAGCGATCTTCCCGCTTTCTAAGAAGCTATCTGAAGAAGCACAAGAAGTGTTCCAAGACCTGGCGAAGGACTTTATGGTTGATTACGACGAATCAGGGTCAATCGGTAAACGTTATCGCCGTCATGATGAAATTGGAACACCTTATTGCATTACGTATGATTTCGATTCAAAAGAAGATGGACAAGTGACTGTTCGTAACCGCGACACGATGGAACAATCACGCATGCCAATTGCAGAACTAAATGCTTTCTTACAAGAGAAAGTGAACTATTAAATAGCAATGACCTTGAAACAAAAGGGATGAAGTGTTGTTAAAACGCGGACATTCGATACCTTGTATAAGAGTAACAATTACCAGAGCGCGTCATTTTATCAGCGTTCGGGATACTTTTATCAGCGTTCATTCAAATTTATCAGCGCTCGGGATACTTTTATCAGCGTTCGCTCAAATTTATCAGCGCTCG
Source organism: Alkalibacillus silvisoli (assembly GCF_039521975.1). Classification (NCBI taxonomy): domain Bacteria; kingdom Bacillati; phylum Bacillota; class Bacilli; order Caryophanales; family Bacillaceae; genus Alkalibacillus; species Alkalibacillus silvisoli. The sequence goes on from NZ_BAAACZ010000010.1 coordinate 71,394, forward strand.
AGATACTTTTATCAGCGTTCGCTCAATTTTATCAGCGCTCGGGCTGTTTTGATGTCGCGGGATCGACATGAAAAAATCCGAACGAATTCATTTACGATGAATCGTTCGGATTTTCTATTATGACAACTTTTTTGTCCTAAGCTCTTTTTTAAATCGGGCTATATTAAGTTTAAAAATTCCATCAGAACTATATTACCTTACATTAAATAATGAATCATTGAAGTTGCTATTGAGAAGTAAATTAATAAGCCCATAATATCATTTAACGTTGTAATAAACGGACCTGATGCAACAGCTGGGTCAATTTTTAATCGGTTAATGACTAACGGGATAATTGACCCTGTCAAAGTAGAAATACTTAACGTGATTAAAATAGATGTCCCAACAACACCAGCTAGAACTAGATTTTGATCATAAAAAATCATAATTAGAATTGCTAAAGTAACAGCACTTCCTACACCGATCATAATACCTGTTAAAAATTCACGCCTTAAAACACGCCATACATTACGCTTATCAAACGTACCAATTGCTAAGTTACGTACCATAACTGCAAGTGACTGTGTACCTGTATTACCAGCTGAGTCCATAATTAACGGAATAAAAGCAGCTAATATAACAATTGTCTCTAACGTTTCTTCAAACTGACCGATTACTTCAGCTGTAATTAACCCTAAAAACATTAACATAATAATCCATGGTGCACGTTTTTTCGCTGCATCCCATGCTGTAACATCTGTACCTGTAGCACCTCTTACAGCTGATATTTCCCCGAAGTCTTCTGTCGCCTCGTCTTCAATAACATCAATAATATCATCTACTGTAATAATACCAACTAGCATATTCTCCTCAGTAATAACAGGTACTGCTAAAAAGTCATATTTCTGAATTAAGCGAGCAACTTCTTCTTGGTCTTGATTGACTTTAACTGAAACGACGCGATTACTCATTATGTCTACGATCTCTATACTTGGATCATTTGTAATTAAATCTCTTAATGATACAACGCCGACTAATTTACTTTCTGTATCAATCACGTAAATATAGTAAATCGTCTCTGCCTCTGGCGCTTCATCACGCAATCGTGACATGACACTTTTTACCGTGTCTGTTGTTTTAATCGCAATATATTCAGTCGCCATTAAAGCACCAGCAGTTTCATCCTGGTACTCCATAATCTTTTTAACTTGCTTAGCTGCGACTGGATCCATCTCATTTAATGCATTTGAAACATCTGACTCCTCAAGCTCTGTCAAATAATCTGCCACATCATCTGAAGCCATTTCATTTAACGTCTCAATCCATTTCTTTCGGTCCATTTCATCCATCACATTTTGTTGTTCATCGATCTCTAAACCTTGAACAATATCAGCTAATTGCTCTGGTGTTAAAGCATGATATACCTTTTGACGTACGCTTTTATCGTCTAATTTTTGAAACCATTCTACTTGGTCTTGAATGTGAAGTGACATTAGCGATTCTTGGAATAGCTCCATTTTGTTATCTTTTAAATAGTCTTTTAACTGTTGGAATAAGTTTGACTTATTCACTCGACGCATCATCATTGTAGGGACCTCCTTAGTTAGCCCCTATCCCTTGAGGTGATAGGGGGTAATTAGTTCTTCTTTCAATTGCTATTAAGTACAAACTCGACTCGGGGTCCATATCCCCCATCACCTCCTAAATATATCTCTCGTTAGCATTAGGTGATTAGGAAAAATACTTTCACTTAATATTTCCCCTAAAAACTAATTAAATAAGCTCCCTTTTCTCAAACATGGAGAAAAGAGAGCTTTCTAAATTGAAAACGTCATTATTATTAATACGACCTTCTCCTCCAATCGTTTGAGCTTTAGCACTGTACGGCATAGGATCAAAATCCAGCTACGTTAAAAACCACCTTATGTCGATGGTTCCTGTTGACCCATTGGCGTCTTTGGACGTTTTTGGGCAGTAGCATATCTCCGAACAGGAGCCTCACCTAACGAGGAATTATCAAATTTTCCTTTTATAGAATACATGATATGCATTAGCTAGTCAACTAGTGAATTTAAAATGTTTATTTAACAGAATCAGCCAATTCTTATCAATGTAAAATTACTAAACTGCCCGTTAAAAGTTTCAAATTTGATGGTGCTATGTCAAAATAGTATTAAACGTTGAACGTTGATATATGTAGAACTGAGGGGTATTTATGAAAAAGCATTTAATTAGTGCTATTGCTGTTGCAATTGGTGGGGCTTTAGGGACTTTACTTAGATTTAGTGTTGACCTACCACTTTATGATACATATTTTCCCGTTAATACGATCCTTGTCAATCTCATCGGAAGCTTTTTATTAGGTGGTTTAACGGCAGTGTATTTATTAAAAAACCCACCCGAATGGCTTAAAGCTGGCTTAGGTGTTGGTTTCTGTGGCGGATTTACGACGATGTCTGCTTTAGCCAATGATGCGACCGCTTTAATTTTAAATAGTGATATTATATTATTCATCACTTACCTACTCATCTCGGTTTTAGGGGGAATTGGGTTAGCTTTTTTGGGGTATTGGTCCTTATTAAAGTGGAAAGCAGGTGACACACAGTGAGTATTACACTAGTCGCATTAGGTGGGGCACTCGGAGCTGTTTCACGGTATTTTATAGGGCATTTCATTATGAGCAAACGAAAGACGAGCTCAATGCCAATTGCTATGGTTATTGTAAATTTAGTAGGATCATTAACACTAGGAATCACTGTAGGTTTATACTTACCTAGTGAAAACCCTCTAAATGATTCACTATACTTACTGTTTAATATTGGTTTTTTCGGTGCTTTTACAACATTCTCAACTTTTAGTGTGGAGGCAATGCAACTACTCCACAAGCATCGATATAAAGATTTTTGGATTTATGTATTAGTTAGTATCATGGGGTCAGTTATCCTTTTTGGTTTAGCTTTATATATACTCACAGTTTAAAAATTTACTCGTCTGAAAGCGAAGCATTTTGATATAGAGCCTAGAAACACAAAGATCCGAACGATTTCAACTATAATAAATCGTTCGGATTTTCTATTATACAACTATTTTTATCTCAGGGCTTACTTACGCTTCATTCTTATCTTCATGAACACGATCTAATACCATTTCATAAGCATCATTACCATAATTCAAACAACGTTTCACACGTGAAATCGTTGCAGTTGAAGCACTCGTTTCCTCTTCAATACGTTGATAAGTATGCCCTTCTCGTAACATACGTGCAACATCTAAACGCTGAGCTAACGCTTGTACTTCATTAACTGTTGCGACATCATCGAAAAATCGATAACACTCTTCAACATCTTTAAGCTGTAATATCGCTTCAAATAATTGATCTAATTCTCTACCTCTTAATTTATCAATTTGCATGACGATTCTGCCTCCTTCTTTATTCGTATGTAACTATTTCATGTAATCCAGGAGATTGCGGTACAACATTGACCCACGTCTGACCAGGGACAAGCTCTACTTCTTCTCCATCAATTGTTGGTACCATGATGTCATTTACCGTTTGCCATTCGATTTCTTTTATTGTACCTTGTTGCAATAAATAGCCATCTCCACCAGATTGAATGTCTATATCTCGTCTTCCTTCATCATCAATAACTCGGTGGCTCGTTTCATAAATTAAGACATTCTCAACAACGACTGGTTCGTCAGTTTCATAATCAACTGTCTGTTCACCGTCGCTACTTCTTAAGTATCCGCCTTCATTTTCATCAAATTCGTAAGACACATTAGTGTTGCTAGCATATGATACGTCTACTGACTCCGCTTCTTCACCAGTAATATCCTCAACTTCAGGTGAAGACATAAATTTAAGTGAATCGTGGTCTTGTTCTACCTCTATATTGTTACGTGTAGCCACTTCGTAGGCATTCTCTAGCATAACATAAGAGTTGTGCGGACTGTTTCTGAAATTAACACGTTTAAAGAAGAATTGATCGTCATCATAATAAGCACCATTTAAGTTCGTAACCCAGCCAGCTCTTAAATCTTGTTCAATAAAATCTGCCGCACCGTGATAAACATAAATAGCATCGTGCGCTTTTGCAGTTTCAATATAATAAGAACGTGCACTTCTAACTGGTCCAACAACTTCTGGAATATGGCTATGATATAATGCCACTAATCTTGTAATATCGCCTTCAGCTAAAAATTCATAAATAATATCTGCATGAATTAAACCCGTTTGCTGACGCGCTGTTCGGTGATTATTAATTTGTACGGCTAAAGCTCTTCTGTTTAACTCTTGATCTGCCGCTTCTCCTGTTAATGGATAAGTAAACTCTGGCTCCACATACTCCTCTTCAGTCTGCTCTTCTTCGGTGTTATCTTCTTCAGGCATTTCATCTAGTCCTTCTTCATCTTCCCCATTACAAGCGCTTAACACTAATAATAATGCCACGCCTAATGTTAACAACCACTTATACATCCTCAAACACCCTTTATTGTTAGATATATTAATATTTTAACGCATAACAGAAGGAAAAAGTATCTCTTTTTTCTTTACATCCATTAATCCTTTAGGTGTTATCCGTATATATGGTAAATGTGTAGACGATAAGAATAACAATGTATAGATCGGATCATTAAATTGATACCCATTATTTATTAAGAGTTCCTTCAGTTCTTTTTCTTTCTCCATTAATTCATCCATGGACAAATCTGTCATCACACCTTGTAAAGGTAATGGCAATTCATAAATGATTTCCCCATCTTGAACGACTACAATCGCGCCACCTAATTCCTTCATTCTTTCAAAAGCTTTATGCATATCATCTTTATTTTTCCCAATTAAGATGATATCACCCGTATTGGAATAAGAGCTCACTAAGCCACCAATTTCTGTCGTGAACCCTTTTAAGAAAGAAGAAATACGCCAATTACCTTCTCGGTCAACTAACATGACATATGCAATATCATGGTCTGTTGGGAGTTGTTTGGTTTGTGACTCAGATTTGACAGGATAAGGTTTCATAATGACATCATTCACCATATCCATCCCTAAAGGAGACGAAATGAACAAATCATCTGACCTAAATGACCAGTCAATTTTCATCTTACCCAAACCATACTTCTTCCACTGAATATTAGGTGTACGGTTTTGAAAAGCATAACCGTCAAAGTTAATCCACTCACCTTTAGCTAAGACTGCTGTAGGAGTGGGTTTGTCTTTCGCTTCAAGGAAATTAATGTGCGCCACTCTTCCTGGTGCAATACTTCCTAAGCGGTTGCCAAGCGAAAAATATTGAGCTGGATTAATGGTTGCCATCGAATAAGCATCTTCAATTGGCACACCAGCTTTTATCGCGATATCAATACAACAATCAATAACTCCTTGTTCATGAAAAGATGGTGTTGAACCATCTGTTGTATAAAATAAATAATCAAAAAAGCTCCCGTCATACTCTTTTAGTCCTTCTAACAATGCCGGTAAGTCAGGTCTTATCGAAGAGTAACGAAGACCTGCATAATACCCAAGCTTAACACGATTATAAACTTCTTCTGCATTGATGGACTCATGATCACCATCTGTTCCTAAAAGCTTCATCTTCGTTAACGTCTTTTCAGAAGCTCCTGGGAAATGACCTTCCACAACTTTTCTCATTCTTTTAGTTTCTTGCATCCAATATAAGCCACGGTCATCCTCATGTAAGATTTCTGGCCAATTTGTAAGCTCACCACCTTGGATGACCGCTTCATGCTCTAACCAATCTAAAACGTCTTCATCATTTAAGAATTCTTCTTCATCTCTTAGTGCTGATTGGGAGTCAAACCGCGCCCACCAGAACATTGAAACCGGCAAACTTTGCATGTCATCCAATAAAGAAAACGCTTTCTTTTTTCTCAATAATAATAACAACATTAAATTATCATTGACTAATGTTGTTGTCCCTGTTTTCGATGCATATTCAGCTAGTGAATGGGGATTATATAACTGAAATGGATGAGCATGTGCTTCAATATAACCTGGTACTAAATATTGATTAGTGCAATCAACGATTTCTGTTCGTTTAGTTTTCTTCGGAAGCAGGTCACCAACATAAACAATTCGATCATCATAAATCCAGATGTGTCCTGTTAACCACTTTTTTAAATAAACATTCAAGTAAGTGGCATTTTTTAAGACCATAGTTGGGGCAATTTCACCATCAATAACAGCCGTGTGTTCTCTAAGTTGTTTATTACGCCATCTATACAAATGTTCTTTCATCATTTCATGCCTCCATTTAAATAAAACGAACTATTCCACTTATGGTAAATTTTAATACATTAAATCTTTGAAGGGAAGGGTAAAATGGGAAAACAAAACATTGGTACCATTAACGCATTAGTTAGACTTACCTTAGGCTTATTTTTCATTACCTATGGGGCAGTACGAGTAACAAAAAGACCTTGGAGCCAACGATACTGGCTGATCATTTTAGCATCAGCTATGAAAGTTGCAGAAGGTATCGTACGTTATTGTCCGATGACCGATATGGTTAAACAACAAATTAATTCAAGATTACCGTTTAACCTTTTCACAAATTCTAATTCGAATAGCCAAAACACGACTACTGACCCATCTACTAATGAAACCCCAACAGATGAAGAAGTAGCTCAAAAAATCAACCCGTCGTAATGACGGGTTATTTTTAATTAATCCATTTTAACCGCTTCAAAAACAATTTCTTGTCGAAATGGCTCTGGTTCTTGCCCTTTGTCTTGTTCTAAAAAGACAGGCTTTTCAATTCGTTTAACAGGAGTAAAGCCTTCTTCTTTCATTTGATCTAGACAAGCATCGATTGAAGGGTAATCACTCACTCTGTAGTTTTTCTTCTTCACGTTTTAATCGACTCCCTCTAACTTTCTTAACCCAGAAACCTCCATGAATTTGTCTCGGTTCATAAGCAACAATAAAAGCTTTAGGGTCAATGTCTTTAATCGATTCATATAACATTAATTCATATTTCCTCGGTGTTAATACTTGAATGGCTAAACGGTCACCTTCCATGCCATAAGCATACCAGCTTGTCACACCGTAACCTTTATTACGCAAAGTTTCGGTAAAAGGAATACTTGGGTCAGATGAGATGACATTAACAGTAATATAACCAACAGCCAATTTCTCCTCAACTTTCATACCACTTATAACACCAAGCCCAAACCCTAAAGCATAAGCTATTAAGTTTTGGACATTTTCTAAGTTGTCTAACACAAGCCCTAACCCAAGTGTATAGGCGGTAATCTCAAAAACACCAACTGATGCGGCTATGTATTTCTGACCTTTAAGTGTAAAGATCATTCGCACCGTTAGAAGTGATACATATACAATGTTAACACTAAAAATAATAAGCAGCATAATTAAACCTGATTCTAACATGTGGCTTACCCCCTGACTGCTTGCTCCATATAGACAAACACTCCTTTTAATCATTATGCATATAGTGATAGGTGAAAGTAGGTGATTATAATGAACCCCTTAAACAACATGAACCATATGCACGACTGGAAAGATAATATGGAACGGTTCTTCGGTCAATCATTTTGGGATGATTTTGAAAGCACTTTAAAACCAAACTTCCCTCAAGTTAATATTCTGCGGAAAGATTATGAAATCCTTTGCGTTTTCAATATTCCCGGAATTAATCATATTAAACAGGTTGATTGTCAGATTAAAGACTATTCTCTTTTTATCAAAGGACAGATCAACTTAAATGTCAAAGGATATGAAGTAGTTCAAGAAGAAATAATACAAGGGAGCTTCGAACGTACAGTTGAGCTCCCTTGTAAGGTAAGGCAAGATAAGATCAGTGCTCGTTACGAACACGGACTTGTTTGGTTGAAGTTGTATAAGGATGTCCATAAAGATGAGCGTGGGCGTTCGATTAACATCCAACAAGGAAAGAAATGATTTACTCAGGGATGAAAATAAAATACAAAATAAAGATCACAAATAAAACATACATCACTGGGTGAATTTCTTTTCCTCTTCCTTTAACAAGCATCGTAATTGGATAGAAGATAAATCCGATTGCAATACCTGTTGCGATGCTATAAGTTAGTGGCATTGCTAGTAACGTTAAAAAGGCAGGGACAGCAATTTCAAATTGATCCCATTCAATATGACGTAAGTTTGCTGCCATTAGGATACCAACAATAATTAAAGCTGGTGCTGTCACTTCTGCTGTGACGACTCCAAGTAATGGCGAGAAAAATAATGCCAATAAGAACAAGGAAGCTGTTACGACAGATGCAAATCCCGTTCTCGCACCAGCACTTACTCCTGTTGTTGATTCAATAAAGGAAGTCGTAGTTGACGTCCCTAGAATCGAACCTGCAACCGTTGCAGATGAATCAGAGAATAAAGCACGATTCGCTCTCGGTAGCTTACCTTCTTTCATCATGCCACCTTGTGTCGCTACAGCAACTAAAGTACCCCCTGTATCAAAGAAGTCAACGAATAAAAAGGTCATGATGACGATTAACATTTGTAACGTGAAAATCTCACCAAAATTATCAAAAGCCGCACCAAATGTTGGCTCTAAGCTAGGTACAGAACTGACAACATCACCTGTACTAGAAGGTGCATCAATTAGGCCAACCAGCATACCAGCGACGGCAGTTACGATCATTCCATAAAAGACGCCACCTTTAAGCCCAAGCGTTAATAATATCACCGTTGCAACTACACCAAATACCGCTAAAAGAGTATAAGGGTTTGATAAATCGCCTAAAGCTAAATAAGTTTCAGGATCTGCTTCAATAATCCCAACATTAGTTAAACCAATAAATGCGATATAAACTCCAATACCAGCACCTACTGCCAACTTCAAATTACCTGGAATAGCGTTGATCACTTTCTCTCGTACACCTGTCAACGTTAATACCATAAAAATTAAACCTGATGCTAAAACACCAGCTAATGCAGTCTCCCATGGGATGCCCCACTGTAATACGACCGTATAAGCAAAAAACGCGTTCAAGCCCATACCAGGTGCTAATGCGATTGGATACCTGGCAACAAGACCCATAATTAACGTACCAATTGCAGCTGCTAAAGCTGTTGCCACAAAGACCGCCTCAGGGTCCATTCTTGTCACACCTGCAGGTAATTCTTCAATATCCATTAAAGCTAGTACAGATGGATTAACGAATAAAATATATGCCATCGCTAAGAACGTTGTAACACCACCCATAATTTCTTTGCGGTAATTTGTTCCTAACTCTTCAAATTGAAAGTATTTTTTCATCAGTCTGTCCTCCCCTTGTTGAAACACTAAAAAGCACCCTTGATAGAAACCAAGAGTGCTTACGAGGACATTTGCAATCTAGTAAAGTGATGAGATAGTCTTATCAATTTAATAAAACTAGCTGATCATACACACTATACTAATCTATTATTGCAGTCACTCGTAGTCAGACCATTTACGGTAGTCCGGTAGAAACTCTTGGGCCGTATCCCCAACATTATACGAAGTGTTTCATATTAAATTTAAATTTATATCATAACTTTACAGAGTATTAGTAGTTTAGTCAAGTGTTACTTCGACAAAATATCCTTTGTTAAATTTCTCCATAATTGATAGAACTGTTCATTTTCCGATTGTAAGTCTTCCTCACGATAAACAAATCGTTCATAGTAATGAGTGAGCTGAGACATTTGCTTATTCCCTAAGGTTTGATCGACTTTAAGAGCAAATTCACGGAGCGTTTCACCACTTTGGAACTGATAGCCCTCTTTCGCTAAGAGCTTTAAAAGAAATTGATATGAATTTGTAATGTTTTTACTGCTTGGCTTTCTTTTAAGCTTTTGTTGTTTCCAATTAGCAACCATTTGATTACGCGAACGGTACATTAACCAGCTTATTAAAAATACCCCGATTAAAATAGCTGTAAAATATAACATGCTAAAGTTACTGTCATCGCTACCTACTAAAGCTGTATCTTCCTCACTTTCACCACTACCATCATCTAACTGATCATCAACATCCGGTTGTTCTAAGTCATCTGGTTGTTCTAAAGGATCATCTTCCATCTCTTCATCCAATGAATCTTCACTCGATTCTTCTGTAGAGAAATCGGCTTGGTTATTGAATCCAACTGTCGGCTCAAACGGTACCCAGCCGACATCTGGAAAATAAACTTCAACCCATGAGTGAGCATTATTGTTTTGAACTTCAAAAATATTACCACCATCATCAGGGAGGGCATCTTGTTGAAAGACGCTCTCACCACCAGTAAACCCTTTAGCCCACCTAGCTGGAATATCTAAAGACCTTAATAAGACTACCATTGATGTCGAGTAATTATCACAATAGCCACGTTGTGTATCAAATAAAAACTGTTCAACATAATCTTCATCATCATCTGGAATCGCTACATCAGTGGTTGCATATTCAAAATCATTTTCATCAAAGTAATCTTCTATTGCCATTGCATAATCAAAGCGATTATCTTCAACATCTTCGACAATTTCTTCAGCTAAGTCGGAAATTCTTTCAGGTAAATCATCTGGCAACTGCAAATAACGTTCAGCGATTTCATCATTTTCCTCATGCTTGGCTGGTACTTGTTTCATTTGATCTCTTGGGAAATCTGGCCTTTCTGCTTCTAAGAAATAACTATCGTCAATTAATTCCTGTTCACCATTAACGAGTGATACCAGCTCACCAGTCATATGATTATACTTAAAACTAACCCCTTCTACTGATGCTTCAACTGTTTCTGTTCCATAAAGATAGGGCAGCTTATTTAAGTTCCCAGGTTCAACAAATTGCAGTTCCGCTTCTGTTTCATTTCGTTCCACATTCTCTCCATAATTTGAGATTTGCGGGAAGTGACCACTTTCGTTAGTTGTTGGCTCACCTTCATCTTTGCGAACCCAACCATGACCGGTATAAACATCTTTCGTTTCCACCTTCCAATATTCTGGTGAGTCAGCTGACGCATAGAAAACGGTCGTATCATCCATGATAAAACCACCACCAAGACGGTCATCATGCTCACCATACCCAACACGATTCAAGCCTTCACCACTACCACTTCCAGAACCAAATCCATCTTGTGAAGCCGCTTGAATAAATGATACAGGATCAGGCCATTGCGGTTCGAACTTCGGTGCCACATAACCAATTGCAGCACTAACCATAATGACTAAAATCATCGGCGCTACAAACTTAGCCATTCTTCTCGGATTAGGGACTTTTAAGTTTTCTTGGTCCATCATTCGATGTAAATTAGCTAATACTAGTATTAACGCACTGATGATAAACACACGCACAATCGCAAACTGCGCTTCATACAACGTGAATGTATCCAGTGCAGTAATATAAATAAACGTAATTAAAATAAACGAAAATGGACGCTTTACAACAACAAGCCAATAATAAAGTAAATAACTCATCATCCATAATAAAACAAGAAATAAAAACGTTCTAAAAACCGGTGTAAGCTCAACCCAACTCTGCGAAAAAACAGCTTGGATACTTAACTGTAGATCAGTAAACAACTCACCAACCCATAAAATTGAAAAGAAAGATGACTCATAAAATATAAACTTTAGAAAAACTAACAACCCAGTCAATTTCAAAATGGGTGTAAGCCAAGTCGGTAAATAAAATAAAGTCAAAGCAAAACAAAAGACAATATAAATTAGAAAAAGGTGCGTGCCACCTGTATCTGTTACTTGCTCTAATGGCAAAACCCACTCCATCATTAGTAACATACTTCCAATATATAAAGCGATATTGACCCATTTATTAGATTCTGTATTTCTTAAACGCATTAGGCGTTCACCTCAATATGTCTTCTTGCTAATCGGTCTTCATTTAACCAAGTGACCTTCACACCTGAATAGTGAAGCTGATCTATTCCGATTCTTTCCTCTGAACTCATTAAATGCTTACTTCTTATGAAAATGATATGAATATCAGTATGCTGTTGTTTTAAACGCATGACTGTTTGGTTAATTGCCTTTGATAACTCATGTGTAACAATCACTAAATAACGATCTTTAGATAATTGCCACGCTTCACTTCTTAATTGTTGAGCAAACTGAGCATCATCAACAAGCTCTATTTGGCTTAACAGACGAGTTAGCTGTTCAACCGATTGTTTGCCATGAGACAACACTAATTCTTCTCGGCCTTTTCCTAAAGCAATAACTGAGACATTACCGTGATCCTCATAAGCATCTAATGCAACTGCATGCGTTAATTCGACTGCCGCTTCAAACGCCAGCCAAAGTCGGTGATCTTTCGTACTTCCATTTAATATAATCGATAAATCTTTATGCTTTTCTTCTTCAAACTCTTTAGTAACGAGGGTCTGCTTCCTAGCAGTTGTCTTCCAATCGATCCAAGATAATTGGTCTCCCGGAGCATAGTCTCTAACTCCTGAAACAAGGTTAGTATGATTTGCTTTTACTGAGTAAGCCACTCGCTGTCCTTCTTCAAACGCTGACCTTTCTAGCTCTAATTGTAATGATACTTCACCAGGTTCAACTAGAATAGCTGTTTCAAACTCATACCAGCGCTCCTTCTTAACTAGTCCTAACAAATCCCCCGTTAATAGCTTTACCCGTCCGAATTCATGTCTTCCTCTAGGAATTGAATCTAACCTGTACTGATAAGTTAGCTTCCTCTTAAAAAAAGGAAACATAATTGTTTTATTATCATGGCGGTTTTGAAGTTTTTTAGGATCCGCTAAAAACTTATACTTATGATGTCTCGTATCATGCCACGTGAGCATTTCAGGCACGCCATCTTCTACAATCATATAAAAGATCGGTAACGGTAAAACACGTTTAATATTCACCGTGACATGCAACGTTTGAGAAGCCTGTAGATAATGCCTACTTACATGACGTTCTACTTTTACGAGTTTCATAGGATAGAAGATCACCAAAATCGAATAAGCCAAAATCGGTATAAAGCTAAAAAATAAAAACCAGCTAACAAATCCACCTTGAAACATGCTATATGTGAATAATACGGTCATTAACGTGACGACTAATAATATTTTAAAGGCAAATTTAAATGACTTTACCATTTAAGATCCTCTTTCAACTGGAATCATCGTCTTTTTAATTAAGTCTTCTAGAATCTGTTTGTCTGTCTTACCTTCAAACTTCGCTTCTGATGTTAATAACAGGCGGTGCGCCAATACATGTGGTGCCATATATTTCACATCATCTGGAAGTGTATAGTCTCGCCCTTGAATAAAAGCATACGCTTGAGACGCTTTCATTAACGCAATAGAAGCACGCGGACTCGCACCTAATTGAATTAATGGGTTTTTACGCGTGTTAGATACGATTTCGACGATATATTTTTTCACCGAATCACTAACGTGAATACCTTGAACTTGTGACTGCTTCTCTAATAGTTCTTCTCTAGTCATAACAGGTGTCAACGTTTCTATTGGGTGTACATTTGTCGTGCGATTAAGCATCGTAATCTCTTCTTGTTTTACAGGGTAACCCATCTTCAACTTTAATAGAAACCGGTCCAATTGGGCCTCAGGTAAAGGGTAAGTCCCTTCATATTCAATTGGGTTTTGAGTTGCTAATACAAAGAATGGGTTATTCAACTCCATTGTCACACCATCAACTGTAATATGCTTCTCTTCCATACTTTCTAAAAGGGCTGATTGGGTTTTGGGTGATGTACGATTAATCTCATCAGCAAGCACAATATTACCCATAATCGGTCCTGGCTGAAACTCAAACTTCATCTCTTTTTGATTATAAATCGAAACACCTGTAACATCAGAAGGCAATAAGTCAGGTGTAAATTGAACTCTCTTAAACTCTAAATCAACTGACTTAGCAAGCGCCCGAACTAGCATTGTTTTACCAACACCTGGCACATCCTCTAATAAAACATGCCCTTGTGCTAATAAGGCAACAATTGTAAATTCGATTGCTTCTCGTTTACCGACCATAACCTTTTCCATATTATCAAATAAATCATTTATTTTAGTTTGTTGCTCGGCCATTTGCTGGTTCATCAACTCTAACCTCCTAAATTGTCATAACATTCCGCTAAATTAATCTTACTATAAAATTATGATACAATGTGGCTAATTTTATACATCTTCTAGGTTTATTTTCTATTAAACAATCAAATTATTTCGATTGATCAATCTTATACCCTAGTTTTTTCATATTTTCTCTATAATTTCGACATTGTTCTTTAAAACATTTCGCTTTAAAATCTTTCGGTAATTGATCTTTAAATTTTTCATAACAAAAACAACGATCCACGCTATACCACCTACTTTTTGTCATCTTAAATATTATGGTAACATGATAAGCAAAATTGTGGGATGGAATCATTTGTAGGAATTAAGCGAACCCTCAATTAATCGGGCATTCGCTTAAAAAAGAGGAATTACGCCCGATTATTTTTAATTTAGCCCGATTAATATTTAATTAGGCGAAAAATATACCAATCAACTTGCTTAAGCCAATTGGTTTAGGTCAGCGGTTATTATTCTGCTTCTATAAACTGTTTAATGTCTGCTTTATTTTCTATATAAGTTTCTTCCCCTAATTGAATTAATTCATCAATATATTTAACTTCATCAAAGGAAACTTCCTTCCCTAAATCCCGATTGATACGAAGATAATGATCATTAAGAAGTAACTTACAATGATAAGAGGTCGATTCTGAGGATAAGTGAAGGACAAGATCTAACAATTTTGGGGTCACTTTCATTGTTAACAAACGAAAGGGAAGCCATTGTTTCAGCCCCCAATCACCTTCTTTACTAATATTAAATTCGATATTTTGAAGCCCAGTTCCTAGTGATAATATTTTGATATCGCTAATATCTTGTTTGAAATGGTGTATGGCTTCAGTAATACCAATTAATGAAGGATTATTAGACCACAATCCACCATCAATTGATAAATACTGATTACTAATATTATTCGGTGGAAAATAGATCGGAGCTGAACAAGATGATAGGACGGCATCCCACAGTTTAATGTTTCTCCTTCCATCATCGTTATGGCCATAATTTGAACGATAAATATAAGGCTTACCATGAGTGACATCTACAGCCGGAATTAGTAAGGGTTTTTGAATGTCTTGAAGTGAATATTCGCCAAATGCTTTTTGAAAGAATTTCCTTAAGTACTTGTCACCATAAACACTTTTAATAAGACCAATTTTAGATTGGCGTCTAAATATCTTCTTTCCATATTTTTTATAATACCCCATAACATCTGACATCTTCTTATTCAAGACAATTGAACTTCCAATAATCGAACCTGTACTCGCACCCGTTATGATATCAAAATGCTCCCCCACTGGAAGATTATATTCCTCTTCTAGCGATTGAAGAATAGCAACAGCCAAAACACCCCGGATTCCACCACCATCAATGCTTAATATTTTCATATGTAATCACCTTATATCTCTTTTTAATAATGAATGACCTACTATACGAACAACACTACATCGTTACTTTATCCAAAATAACTAAGCGTTATGCGTGGGTCACCACAACATACAAAGGGCTTCCCCACTTTTTTTTAGAAAGCTTTCATTCGACCGCATTAAAGTTTTTTAACTCTGCTAATATTTAAATAACATAGCGATAATAACATGTCCTGTTCCTATTGTGTAAAAGAGAACTTGATCGCCTCTTTTTACTTTGCCTGACTGGATTCCTTCATATAAAGCAAGTATAGGACTAGTTACAGCTGTATAACCGTACCGATCTCCTATATATAACATTTGGCTTGGATTTAAAGAATATTGCTCCCTAATTCGTTCAACGTTTTTAAATACAGACTGTGAAGGAGCGATGTAATCTATATCATCCATCGTCATTCCGTGATCAAAAAGCAAATCATCAAACAACATAAAAGTCTCAGGCATTGTATCTTTAGGCTTTGAGACTTCCTTAATATATGGAGTCGAACTTGGATTTGTTAGGAAATTTGATAAACCAGTATGAGGAAATACTAATCCGTCGATCTCTGTTGTTTCCGTTCGATAACTAGCATCAATAAAACCAGTATTTTCTTTAGTTTTTTCTAGTATTACTGCACAAGCTGCATCACCGAAATTCCCATAGGTCACAGCATCATCCGGGTCTGAAAAAAGTGATAAATAATCGGAACCTACAACCAATGTACTTTCAACTCTTGGATTAGATTGCATATACCTTGAAGCTGTTTATAGTAATCTAAAACTGACCCAGAATCGCAATTGAAAACTGACCCAAAGTAATAGAAAATTAC